>PAFS01000042.1 GCA_002705325.1 Gammaproteobacteria bacterium
CGCGCGATTAAAAGAGCATAAATCCTCGTGTTATCAGCTCAAGTAGCGCGAAGTGTATTGATTTCTGACCGGTGTGCAAGGAAAAAATATCCAAAGAACATAAAGTTATGAGATGTTGATCAGGTAAGTGACGCGCGCTCTGTCAGTCGAGCACGGTGCCGCAAGCGCTGTGCTCATTCACAGATACTGCCGATCTCTCGCTACGTAGGGCGGTATATTAGTTGCTGCGGAACACTGAGGCAGTGAGCGGGCTCAAGCAGCTGCCGTCACGGTTTCAGTGTCGGACTGAAACGTCAGTTCTGAAGCGTCGACGACAGTCGTTGGAATGGCGGTTGCCTCGGTGATGGCTTTCTTCGCCATGAACACGGCCCCCACAACGATGAATACCACATTGGTGACAGCAGAAGGCAACGCTTCGGAGTAAATGCTTGATGATCCCACCATGGTGCAACTGACCACTGAACTACCGTGGAACACGTAGCCTGTCCCACTTATCCAGCCGTGCGTTAGGCTGAAGTACGCTGCGAAGTAAACAAATCCTCCAGCGAAACCAAGCGCCAGCATGATCACCTTTACCACCAGCGTGTACCCCCAAAGTCTGATTAACGAGGCGCGCAGGTTAAATTTTTTTATCATCTCAAGCCAAAAAATTCATTTGTTTTGAATAGTTTAGCGCGCTTTTTTGCAGGGCAAAATTTTTGCCACCTAAGGAGTTCAAGGACACCTTACGTAAAGCTTTAGTGTCACTGCTTGCTTTCAGGGCACCATGCCCTTAACAAAATCATTCGTAGTAGAATTAATTTCCTATTTCCGCTGTTGTTCGACGTAGGTCAGGTCTCTAAGGGAGCAAATGAAAAATATGTGGGATTTCGTCGAGATTATGTGTCCCTACTGTGGCGAATTTCAGCAAACTGATGTCGATATCAGTGCTGGTGGCCAAGACTACTGGCAGGATTGTCAGGTGTGTTGTTGCCCAATTTTGTTTGAATTAACAGTTGATAGTGATCTGGGGTTTCGAGTGAGCGTGAAGCGTGATGACGACTAAGTATGACATTTGAGGTTTGGCTCGCCCAATTGTTACGCCCATTACTCAATTCGGAGCACTTAATGCGACGCCAGGAGCAATTTTTTTGGGGTGTTATTGGTTCTAGCAGGTGCGTTAGTAGCAGTCTATTAAGCTGCAAATACCCGGCTCCAATGCGCGTAATCTGTGAGGCTGACCAACTCTTCGGGCGTGATCGCCATCCATCCGTATCGTATTCCAGCAGGAACATACAAGCATGGGGATTCGAGAACTGATGTCGAGATCTGAGTTTGGAGTAAGTGTGGCAGTCCAAAAGGTGGCATCCATTGATTTGGATAGCCGGTCAGTAGATAGCTCTGCATTGAGCTCGCTCGTCGTTCGTTGTCCTGAATGTCTGCATTCTGATTCCAGGGATGCACAGAAATGCGTGGTACTCGATTAGGATGTAGGATCAGACTGGCGGTCAAAATATCCTCATCTCGGCATCCGAGCGCTAGGCTGAGTTGGTCCGCTGTGGATTTGATTTCGTAAATCTTGGCGTTGCTGCTTACGCGGTCTAAAAATTCTAGAAGACCGAGTGGGGGGGTAATTGTCTTCATCATCGATTCCAGGCGCATTCTTGCGCCGCATTTCAGCCGCCTACTTACAACAATTGGAAAGTATAACACAACTCGTGCGAGCAGTCTGAAACCCTGGGGAACACCAGATCGCTCGCTAGACTGGGCTTGGATTAACAAATAAACAAGTTGCACAAAAATGGGCGTGACTGAACGAACAGTCAAAGCACACCTGGGTAGCATTTTTCAAGAGATGCCAGTGAATGACCGCCTAGAGCTCGCTTTGTTGATGAAGGGGGAACTGCCTGAGCGGATTCGCATAAATCTCCAATAACTTGGCGCGATATTTTTCAGGCGTCCCTGAAATCAGCGACTGAAAGCGATCTTGCACGTCGGGTAGCAAGTCATCGGGTAATGAGGATTGATTCAGGAGTGCGTCTGCCAACCGTCCGGTATCAAATACCTGTTGCCCGAGAATGATTTGATGATCAATGATGCTCGCGAGGGCTTGCGGCGTCTCGGGTACATCTGTGATCGGCTCACCGAAATGCAGATGTACGCGACCTTTCCACCCCATGATTCCCATCGCAATGGACTGAACATCTTCGTCTGGGCGTTTGGTGTAGGTGCCATCACGTTCTTTAATCGATAATTCGCGCGCTTTCAAGGGGGCGCAGGGATCAAATTCGTAAGATATCGATACTGGTACGAGTCGAATCGCAGTGACTGCTTCCTGAAAGGATTCAGCTCGAGATTTTCCAACCATGGCTAGCATTTTCAGGATTGCTGGATCTGTGCGATCGATACCGTCTTTGGCTCGACCCTCTCGATGAGCGATCCAGATCGAGTGGCTTTCTTCAATTGATTGTCTAATATACGCAGAGAGCGCAGAGTAGGTTTGTAACATTTCGCGGGGGCCTGATACGCTCCGNTNNACGATGAAGCTTTTATTGATCCGCATCAAATCGCCGACAAACGGTTTTTTCACCAAATTATCGCCAATGGCGATGCGGACTGTCTCAAAGCCCCCGTTGTATAGGGCCCAATTGACGAAGGTCGGGTCCATCACAATATCCCGATGGTTACTTAAGAATAGATAAGACTGTTTGGGATCTAACTGTTCGAGACCCGAGACTGTGAAGGTTTCAGTGGTCGATGACAAAACTTTTGCTAACTGGGGTGCGACGAGTTCTTGGAAGTCAAAAACGCTGTGAATCTGGCTCGCTTGCTGACGCAGAAACGCGCGGATCNTTGGTTTGAGGAACGGACTNAAGAATGAATACCAGGCTTTGAACTTGAGTTGACCGACAGCTTTGATGAACTCGTCATCTTGGAGCAGTCTGCTGATGACTTGTGGAACGTCCTGATCTTTGTATGGCTCAATATCAGAAATATCGGTCATTCGTTATCCTTATTCGAAATGAAGATTATACCGACAATGGATGATAACAATGCAATCAGATGCAATCTTTTCCGGATTTCCGAGCGCTTGGCGGGATTACCTTGGCGAGACGGAACTGCAGTTGATTGAGACGCAATGCTCGCGGCGTCTTCTTGACGAGATGAGCTATCCGAGTCATTCGGACCGATTTCGAGCGTTTGAGCTGTGCTCGCCACAACAGTGTCGCGCCGTCATTGTTGGACAAGACCCCTATCACGGGCCAGATCAGGCCATGGGGCTTGCTTTCTCGGTGCGTCATGGTGTTCCCATGCCGCCATCGCTGCGAAATATCTTAAAGGAATGGCAGGCTGAGTTCGGATACCCATGGCCGATGTCTGGCGACCTCTCGCGCTGGGCTTCGAATGGCGTGTTGCTATTGAATCGAGTCTTGTCGGTGAGACCAAGTGAAGCAGGAAGTCACCGAAATTTAGGTTGGGAGGCGTTAACCAATCGAGTGATTGAGAAATTGGCTTCAGATTCAACCTATCGCGTTTTCTGTTTGTGGGGTAATGATGCAAAGCAGTTGAAGACACTGATTCCTGAAAGTCAGGGCGTGATCGAATGCGTGCACCCATCACCGCTATCAGCACATCGTGGCTTTTTCGGTTCGCGACCATTCACGGCGATTAACCGATTGTTAAAAGCTAACGGTCAGTCAGAGCTTGACTGGACGCTGCCCCTCGACTTGTCTGGTAATTTCGAAGGGCACATTGACCAGTTGTTCTGATGCAAGACCGACGGGTGCGAGAACTAAGGCCGTTGAACCGTNGATCGTTGTGACGGCGTCAAAAACAGGGAGTTGAAGACCCTCGAGCTTCAGTGTTCGCCCGTCGATGTGTTCTCTGCTTTGATAAATCCACAAATGCTTTTTGCTCTGCCCTAAGTGCTCCAAACGTGCGATCACCTCTTGTCCGGTGTAGCACCCTTTTTGAAAGTTGACGCCGTTGAGCATCTGATAGTGCGCTTGCTGAGGGATACACTGTTCGGCGGAATAAGAGCGCACATACCCTAGTCCACTCACCAGTCGCGACGTATCAGCGGAAGGGCTGTGTTCAGCGGTCGGATCACCAATCACCCACTGAGTTCCTCCGTACTCTCCCACACGTGTCGATGTTGAGTCGTGATGGCTCATGGACGGTTCAAGAACAGTTTGTGATGTCAGCGCGACAGGGATCGATGTGATTTCGGCTGCAACTCTCGACAGCATCAAAAAAGGTTTTAATCGGGTGAGTATTGCTTCTGACTGATCAGAGGGTGTGATGAGACTGACTATACCCTGATGGACGACCAGTCGGCCTGACCCATACATGCGTCCTTTCAGATCGCAGAACGCGAGAAGTGGTGCATATCCTTCGCTGAGGTTATTCACCATTTGCGTGCACTGGGCTTGTAAAACCGGAAGTGCGTTATCGCCTTGAAACTGAATCAATCCAAATGGTGAAGTCATACCGAGTCCTTGAATGCTACACTGTTATNTCAACGGAGGGAGTATGGACGATCGCNCTGAATTCAACCGNCTGAGCTGGCATTCGCGTCGCGGCATGCTCGAAATCGACGTCATGTTGATGCCCTTTACCCAGCATCAGTATCTGAGTTTGTCCGCCAATGATCAAAAAGCGTATCGGCGACTGCTTGACTGTGAGGACCAAGATATCTGGGAGTGGCTACGAGGGTTTCGACTTCCAGACGATCAAGATCTTGCTCGTATCGTTTTACTCGTTCGCAATGCAAGTGGTGATCTCTCCGTCACATCGCCACAATCGTGAGAGTGCTTGTCTGGCTAACTGGGTCTCATGGGTGCTTCATATCAAAACCGCGATTTCGAAGTATAACCTTNGCTACCTGTGATCAAACGATGGTTGTGGCGATCGATGGAAAGACATGTGCGTTGGATTGTCTGAATTTCAACGAATGGCGCTTCGGCATCTTCAGCTATTGTGTGCTGAACCTGGGGGCGGCCGTTGGAGCGGTGCATTGGATTGAGCTCCGTCATTCGNTCANTTTACAACGATTACGANATCACCTTGCCGCCNAATAANTCAGCGNNCTTTCCCNGGAATNAACACNGTATCACTCNGATGTTTTGATAGATCGGGGTGGTCCAGAGTAAAGTGCAATCCGCGTGATTCTTCACGTTTCAGACTCGCACGAATAATCAATTCCGCGACCACAACCAAATTCCGTAGTTCGATTAAATGCGCTGTGATTCGATAGTTGGAATAAAAATCATGAATTTCTCGCGCGAGTAATTGTGCGCGGTTTAGGGCGCGCTGAAGCCGTTTGTCTGTTCTGACGATTCCGACATAGTCCCACATGAAACGGCGAATCTCAGCCCAGTTATGGGCAATGACAACGTTCTCATCACTGTCTATTACTTGGGATGCGTCCCAAGGTTCGACGTCAGTATATGCAACTTCAGCATGGACCGTTTGTGCAATGTGGTGTGCTGCTGATCGGCCATAAACGATGCATTCCAACAAGGAGTTTGAAGCCATCCGGTTAGCGCCGTGAAGGCCGGTCGAACTCACTTCGCCCACTGCATAAAGTCCTGCTAAATCGGTTTCTCCTNGTANATCAACCAATACTCCACCNCAGGTGTAATGCGCTGCTGGAACCACAGGAATCCAATCTTTCGTCATATCGATGTCAAGTTCTATGAGACGTTGATGAATCGTTGGAAAGTGACTCCTGATGAATTCTGGCTCCCGATGNGTGATATCGAGNTAGACGTGATCAGCACCGATTCGCTTCATTTCATGATCGATTGCTCTGGCAACGATATCGCGCGGTGCGAGCTCTGCCCGCGGATCAAAGCCTGGCATAAATTGCGTTCCGTCTGGCAGGCGTAGGACGCCACCCTCGCCACGAANCGCTTCTGAAATCAAAAACGATTTCGCTTCGGGATGAAATAAACAGGTTGGGTGAAATTGATTGAATTCCATGTTTGCCACACGACACCCAGCCCGCCATGCCATCGCAATTCCATCCCCGCTTGCACCATCTGGATTCGATGTATATTTATAAACCTTGCTCGCACCACCTGTGGCTAAAATCACGGCGTGCGCAAGAAATGTATCCACCTCACCGGTGTGTTTATTCAACACATAGCAACCACGGANNCGTTGGGTTCGNNGTCCGCGGCCGNGATCAAAACACAAATCAACTGCGATAAANTTATGATAAAAATTGATGTTGTCGGCNGCGCTTGCGCGCCGGTCGAGTGCGTCTTGAATGGCCCATCCAGTGGCATCGGCGGCATGCAAAATCCTGCGGTGGGAATGACCTCCTTCACGTGTCAGATGAAATGACTCTTCTGCCTTGGTGAATGCGACTCCCTGATCAATCAGCCAATCGATCGCGTCTCGAGCGCTGGAGACAACATGCTGTACAACCGTCTGGTGACATAAACCTGCCCCTGCAATGAGCGTATCGTCGACGTGACTTTCAATGGAGTCTTGGTCATCAATCACTGCAGCCACACCGCCCTGAGCCCAGCGGGTTGAACCGCCACTGGGATCTTTGGTCAGTACTGCGACAGACAGATTCTTGGGAATTGATAGCGCGGCTGTTAATCCTGCTGCACCAGCTCCTAGAACCAGCACATCAACTTGATGAAGCTGTGGTTCGGCCGTCATGNTGCTTGTCCTTTTNTCCGGTACATGTCATATTAGNCTTTGAATTTCTNNAGNAAACGCNNNTGGGTATGGAATCGCCGNTTCAAAAAGTCGAGGCTGAGAATGACCAGTTTTTGGTCGATCGTGCTCGATTGGGTGATCGCCATGCGTTTGATCTCTTGGTCTTGAAATATCAATCACGATTACTGTCTGTGGTCAGCCGTCTCGTTTCCAACCAGAGTGATGCGATGGATGTGTTGCAGGATACCTTTGTCAAAGCCTTCCGTTCGCTCAATACGTTTCGGGGTGAAAGCGCATTTTTCACTTGGCTTTATCGAATCGCTGTAAATACTGCGAAAAATCACCTCACGACACGCGCCAAAGAAGCCAAGGATGTATCTGTTGATGAGGACGGAACGGGCGAAGTACTCGCTCTCCAGGACATCGCAGCACCAGAAGAGGAGGCTGGAGCGGAGGAGTTGCAACGGGCAATTCTTCATTCGATCGAGCAATTACCTGACGATTTAAAACATGCGTTGACACTTCGAGAGTTGGAAGGATTGAGCTATAATGAGATTGCGGTGGCGATGAATTGCCCGATCGGAACGGTNCGATCCCGAATTTTTCGGGCTCGAGATCATGTGATTCAGGAAATTTCGCAGAAATTTCCAGGAACTTTTTCGTTATGAGAGTGTCATAGACAATGATTAGAATAACTGGATACAGTGGAGTGGTGACTCAATGACCGAAACCCTGCGGCAATCCTTGTCAGCGTTGGTTGATCAGGAAGCAACGGAATTCGAGGCACGCAAGATCCTTGATGGAACTAAAACACGTGGTGATCTCAAGGGATATTGGGCATCTTGTCAAGCGATCAGCAGCACAATGCGTGGTGAGGAGATGCTTGNCACCACACTATTGGACCGAATTAATGCAGAGCTCGATGGAGTGGCAGAAGCNAAGCCAATCATCGACTCGCAACAGGATGATGCGTCACACGTTACCTTTCTCCCGACCAAGGAACCGTTACCCAATCGATTTGCCGCTCTGACTGGGCAACTAGCGATTGCTGCATCGATTGCATTTGCGGTTGTGATTGGTGTCAAGGTTGTTGCGCCGGTTGATACACGGGAAACGGTTGCGACGTCTGAGCCGTTAGAAATCATCAAGTTCCAAATGCCTGTTCAGAGGGAAACCGTCGCAGTCGAAGGGATGACTAGCGCACNTGATACAAGTGAGCGTCGTCCAGTTGCGAGAATTCTGACAGAACANNACATGAAANAATTAGTGAGTAATCGCTTGAGCCCCTATCTGATCAGGCACGCCGAAAACACAGCGATTGTTGGTGGAACATCTGTTCTCCCACTAGCACGAATCATGGGGCGAGACGAGCCAATCGAGTAATGGTGTCTCGATATNTGGGCGTGCTTTTTCTTGNGCTCGCGACGATTCATTCCGACGCTTTCGCAATCAGCTCTGAGCCAGCAAAAGAAAAGCTCAGGTCCATGGCAATGGCAGCGCGTTCTCTTGCGTATTCTGGAAAGCTCGTTTATCAACGAGCTGACGTCTTGGCGAACCTTGCTTTTGAACATGACGTGATCAACGGGCAGGAGACAGCAAGATTANGGCGNCTCTCGGGTCAGCCACTTGAACGGGCNCAGTCCGGAAANTCACTGATTGAGGCAAGCCCAGGGCCCGACGTTTTGCGCCAAGGCTATCCGCTGCCTGGTATCATTAGTTCCGAGCCACGACAGATCTTCGATGCGCCTTATCAGATCACGCTTGGAGGCGTTGAGCGGATCGCTGATCGCTCGGCGCAATTGGTTTTGGTTGAGTCGATGGATGGCCATCGCCACAGTTATCGCTTCTGGGTCGANGAAGACACGTCTTTGTTGTTGAGATCTCAGACACTCAATGCTGACAATCAAACACTCGAGCAATTTGAATTTTCAGAATTGAGTGTTGGTCCTCAATCGGTAGAGATCGCCGCTGGTCAAGAATCCTTGCAGGTCAAGGTCTATCCAATTACTCGACCTGATGCAGTGTTACAATTTTCACCAGCGAGTTGGCTTCCAGCAGGGTATCAACTTGTTTCTGCGCTACCATCCCGGACAGGGAGTCATCGAGTCTACACGCTGGTCTATACCGATGGGCTTGGCAGTTTTTCAATCTTCCTTGAGCTGACAAGCTCGCGACCAGNGCCAGATATGCAGGCCATTCTTGGTCCTACNGTTGCGTTGGGCAAAGATTATGCGTTGTCGGGCGGCACTCTGCGGGTGACTCTCGTCGGTGAAATACCGCCCGAAACAGGAAAGACAATTATCAATGCGCTGGACGTTGATGGTCTAAAAGGATTGTTGAGTCGATCGAAGTGACTTGTCAGCGATCAGTCGAAGTGGTTTCAGTCTGCGCACACGCTTTGATCGTGAAATCGGTCGCGCATTCGCTTTGCGCCANTTGCCTCGAATTTGGCCGTTGTCGTTCTGACTGGTTAAGCACAAAATCTGTGGGACAAACCTTTGAAATTCCGNTCAGCGAACCCANTTCTNTGAGAGCGGGGGATNTTGTTGCANTGGATATCGATCAACAGTCGTTAACCGGACAAATGTTCAAACTCTATGCNCCACCACTCATNGGACTCATNGTTCCGATCATCGTCGGACAGATGCACGACTGNAGTG
Source organism: Gammaproteobacteria bacterium (assembly GCA_002705325.1). The sequence goes on from PAFS01000042.1 coordinate 9,318, forward strand.
AGGTATTCCAAGCCATCACGTCANNCGNGGGTGTTGGATTAGGTTGGTTGTTCAGTCGTTACTGGACGCGGACGTTTCAAATAAGGATTTANCAATGAAATCAATGATGCAGACTNTTGTCGGTTTGGTACTCGTAGTAAGCCTCAATGCGCAGGCACAGTTACCCGAGTTCANGGANTTGGTTGATGATGTATCCCCGGCNGTCGTTAACATCTCAACACGGTCTTCCCAGCCAACTTCGCGTCCTCAACAAACGCCTGATTTGCAAAATCTCCCACCATTTTTTCGAGAATTCTTNGAACGCGGTGTGCCGATGCCACCTCAAGAACGCGAAGGGCGCTCATTGGGTTCNGGGTTNATNATCTCAAAAGATGGTTACGTGCTGACAAATAATCACGTGGTTGAAGGTGCTGAAACCGTGATCGTTCGTCTTAATGATCGACGAGAATTCATTGCAGAGATTGTTGGTACTGATCCGAGATCGGATGTTGCGGTACTCAAACTCGACGCGAATGACCTTCCGGTGGCCAAAATTGCTGACAGTGATGATGTGAAACGTGGACAGTGGGTTGTCGCAATCGGATCGCCGTTTGGATTCGACTACAGCGTGACCGCTGGCATTGTCAGTGCGACTGGTCGTGCATTACCTGATGAAAGTTATGTTCCGTTCATTCAAACGGATGTTGCGATCAACCCGGGTAACTCGGGCGGTCCGTTGTTTAATCTCGATGGCGAGGTGGTTGGAATTAATTCGCAGATCTTCACGCGGTCCGGGGGTTTCATGGGCTTGTCGTTTGCAATTCCGATGAATCTCGCAATGAATGTCGCTGAACAAATTCAAGAAGANGGCGTTGTCAGACGTGGTTGGNTGGGTGTTTTAATCCAAGAAGTCAATCGTGATCTGGCGTTGAGCTTCGGACTTGATAAACCNATGGGTGCCNTGATTGCGCAGGCCTCAAGGTCAGGTCCCGGTGGAAAAGCGGGTNTTCAGCCCGGCGACATCATCGTTCGATTCAATGGTAAAGATGTCGAGCGTTCGTCTGATTTGCCTCCCATGGTTGGTCTGGTGCGTCCGGGGATGACTGTGCCAGTCGATGTGGTCAGGCAAGGTGATCGATTGATCATCGATGTCACGATCGAGCAACTCCCTGAGGCGAACCAAGTGGCTCGGGCGATGTCGTCGCAACCAAAAGCGATTCTCGGCATGACCGTTGATGATGTTCCGGAGAGCCTACGGTCAGAGAATAATTTGCAAGGCGGTATTTTGGTAAAAGAAGTAGGAGATGATCCCGCACTGAGCGCCGGTTTACGTGCTGGCGATATCATCACTCAAGTTGGTGGTCGAGAGATATCAGAGATATCCGATTTGCAAAATATGCTGGATTTGTTGCCAACCGATCGACCAATTCCAGTGTTGGTTGTGCGTGGGGGCAATTCAACATTTCTCACTTTGCGATTAGGTCGGTAAACTAACCCGATTTTTTCGCTAGGAGCATTGGAGTCTTGACTGACCCGTCACACATTCGCAACTTTTCGATCATCGCGCATATCGACCATGGCAAATCAACGTTGGCTGACAGATTCATCCAGCGTTGTGGTGGCCTCTCCGAGCGAGAAATGGCAGCTCAGGTTCTTGATTCAATGGACATTGAAAGAGAACGTGGGATCACCATCAAAGCCCAGAGTGTTACGCTGAACTACACGGCTCAAAATGGGGAGACCTACGAATTAAATTTTATTGATACGCCTGGTCACGTTGATTTCAGCTATGAGGTGTCGCGCTCACTATATGCATGTGAAGGGGCTTTGTTGGTCGTTGATGCTGCACAGGGCGTTGAGGCACAGTCTGTTGCAAACTGTTACACCGCGATTGAACAAGGACTCGAGGTTGTTCCGGTCCTCAATAAAATGGACTTACCACAGGCCGAGCCTGACCGCGTCAAAGAAGAAATCGAGAACATCATCGGTCTTGATGCATCGGACGCCATCCCATGTTCAGCGAAAAGTGGACTAGGGATCGATGACCTGCTTGAGCAACTGATTGACAAAATTCCACCGCCATCGGTGGATCGCACACTGCCCACCCAGGCTTTGATTATTGATTCATGGTTTGACAGCTATCTTGGCGTAGTGTCACTGGTCCGTGTGACACAAGGTGCGCTTAAAAAAGGGCAAAAGATACGTGTCAAGAGCACAGGCCGTGATTGGCAAGTGGGAGACGTGGGGGTCTTCACGCCAAAACGGTTGTCCAGAGAGAGCTTACATGCTGGCCAGGTCGGGTTTATGATCGCCGGGATTAAAGACATTCATGGCGCACCTGTTGGCGATACCTTGGTTGACTCAAAATTTGCTGAAACCGATGCGCTCCCCGGATTTCAGAAGGTCAAGCCACAAGTCTATGCAGGTCTATTTCCCGTTTCTGCAGATGATTTTGAGGATTTTCGTGAGGCACTGGAAAAACTCAAGTTGAATGATGCGAGTCTGATGTATGAACCTGAGACATCGGATGCGCTGGGCTTTGGATTCCGTTGTGGTTTCCTCGGAATGCTGCACATGGAGATCATCCAAGAACGACTTGAACGTGAATATGATCTTGATCTAATTACGTCAGCGCCGACTGTGGTTTATGAGGTCGTGACGAGTGACGGTCAGACGCGATACGTCGACAATCCCTCTCGTCTCCCAGATATTGGTTCAATCGACGAAATGCGTGAACCAATTGTGGCTGCAACGATTTTGGTTCCAAACGAATACGTAGGTTCGGTCATGACGCTTTGCGTGGAAAAACGAGGCGTTCAACGTGATTTGAAATATATGGGTAGCCAAGTGCAGATCGAGTTTGATTTGCCAATGGCCGAAGTTGTGATGGATTTCTTTGATCGGCTCAAATCAGNGACGCGTGGATTTGGTTCACTNGATTACAGTTTTGTTCGATTCGNATCCTGCCCTCTGGTAAGACTTGATATTCTGATTAATGGTGAACGCGTCGATGCGCTTGCCGCCATTGTGCATAAAGATCACTCACAATCGAGGGGTCGTGAGTTAGCCGAAAAATTACGCGAACTCATCCCACGTCAAATGTTTGATGTTGCGATTCAGGCCGCGATTGGACGCCATGTCATAGCGCGCACAACCGTCAAAGCGTTACGTAAGAATGTCACCGCAAAATGTTATGGTGGNGATGCCACGCGGAAACGTAAGTTGTTGGAAAAACAGAAGGCCGGAAAAAAACGAATGAAGCAAGTGGGTCGTGTTGAGATTCCGCAAGACGCTTTCTTGGCCGTACTCAAGGTAGATTAAGAAATGGACTTCACGCTTATATTGGTCATTATCGTGCTTGTGTCAGGCGTGATTTACGGTTTGGACCTGCTGTACTTAAAAAACAAACGAAATGGAGCAGAACCTGGAATCATTATTGATTACAGTCGTTCATTTTTTCCTGTCCTGTTTTTGGTACTGATCCTGCGCTCATTTTTATTCGAGCCATTTCAAATTCCCAGTGGTTCGATGTTGCCGACGCTGAAAATCGGTGATTTTATTCTGGTGAATAAATTTGACTACGGGATGCGATTACCGGTTCTCGGGAATACAGTAGTTGAAGTCGGAGAGCCGAAACCAGGTGATGTCATGGTATTTAAATATCCCGAAGATCCGCGCATCAATTTCATCAAACGTGTAGTCGGTATTCCGGGGGATACCGTTGAGTACCGCGATAAAGTCGTTTATGTGAATGGCAAGNCTCAGACGCTGACTCGAGTNTCACCGGATGGTTCGTTGACTGTCCCACCCTTAACAGAAGAAGCATCAGAGCAGNTAGGTGATCGTGAGCATCGAATCTGGCGCCGCATGACGCAGGGACGTGATTTTGGCCCGATTGAAATTCCAGAAGGGCAGTACTTTGTGATGGGTGACAANCGAGATAACTCAAACGACAGTCGTGTTTGGGGGTTTGTTGACGATTCACTTATCGTTGGGCGTGCTTTCGCCGTCTGGATGCATTGGGAAGAGTTGCTATCGATCCCTTCGTTTAGTGAAGTGCGGATNATCCAGTGAGCTCGACAANTNTTGACGATTTACAGTCACGGCTCGGCTATCGTTTCAAAGACATNTNACATCTCGAGTCCGCNTTGACCCATCGGAGCATGGGTCCCTCACATAACGAGCGCCTCGAATTCTTGGGCGATTCTATTGTTAATTTTGTGGTTGCTGAGGCTCTTTTTCGGCGCTACCCCGAGGCGCGAGAAGGAAAATTAACTCGGATGCGCGCCTCACTCGTGCGAGGGCAGTCATTATCACAGCTCGCCAGGCGATTACAGTTAGGTGAAGCCATTCGATTGGGTAGCGGGGAGCGCAAGAGCGGTGGACGACGCAGAGATTCAATTCTGGCAGATGCGATGGAAGCAGTGATNGGAGCGGTCTTTCTCGACGGTGGAATGGNTGCCTGTCAGAGCTGCATCATCACTTGGCTCGAGTCTGAACTGGCAGCAGTCAATCCCAACCAGGTCGATAAAGATCCAAAAACGGCGCTGCAGGAATGGATGCAGCGAGAGAAGCGAAATCTACCTGTGTATCGCGTGCTTGAAGTATTAGGGCCCGCGCACCAGCAAANTTTTCGAGTGCAAGTNCAAGTTGAAGGCTTGGCGCAATATCCAATCGGTACGGGTGCTTCGAGACGAGAAGCTGAACAAGCNGCGGCAGCTGATGCGCTGTCGCAGTTGAGCGCCTCATGACTACACGTTTTGGTTTTGTTGCCATTGTTGGTCGGCCAAACGTTGGGAAATCGACTCTTTTAAATCATATTCTCGGATTTAAGTTATCCATCACTTCTCGGAAACCTCAGACAACACGTCACCGTGTGCTTGGAATCTGGACAGAAAACGAGTGTCAGATTGCATTTGTCGATACGCCAGGAATGCATACGGATCAACNAAAAGCAATGAACCGCGTGATGAACCAAACTGCAGAGCAGGCGTTATCAGGNNTTGATGCGGTTGTGATGCTGACAGATGGAAAAATTTGGAATGAGCTTGATCAACGTGTCTACGAAAAAGTCAGCCGTTCGGGTGCGCCAAAGTATTGGGTTATTAACAAAGTGGATAAACTCGACAATAAGAATCAGTTACTACCGCACATTCAGAATACTGTCGAAACACATGTATTTGACGAAGTCTTTCCGGTGTCCGCACTGAAAAATCTAAATTTGGAGCCATTACTTGGCGCGTTAAGACTGCAAATTCCAGATGGTCCATTTATGTATGAGGAAGATCAAATTACCGATCGGTCGGAACGATTTTTAACGGCTGAAATCGTCCGAGAGCAGATAATGCGTCAGTTAGGAGACGAGGTACCTTACGAGACAACTGTTGAAATCGAATCATTCGAGCACAGCGGTGATCGGGTCGGAATTCATGCATTGATCTCGGTTGAACGTGATGGTCAAAAAGCGATCTTGGTCGGCGAGGGCGGTACGCGATTAAAACAAATTGGGATCGAAGCTCGGAAGCGATTGGAGAACTTTCTTGATGCGCATGTTGCCTTAAAACTGTGGGTAAAAGTACGCGCAAGCTGGTCAAATGATGAACGAGCACTCAAGTCACTGGGTTATTTCGAGTCCGACTGATGCAGAAGCTCTGGGTTATCCGGAAGCAACGCTATCGAGAGACTAGCGCGTTATTAACGGTCTTATTGGATGATAACCGTTTGGTTCGATGTCTCGCCCGCGGCGCCGGAAAAGTCAGTGAATTCCAACCCCTATTTGGCCAGCTGCTCACGACAAAAAAACTCTCGAATTTGTCGAAAATTGAATCCGTAGGCCCCAGGTTACCCCTTACCGGGGTTGAATTGGTCAGCGCGCTTTATGTGAATGAAATTACGCACTGGATCATTCCTGAAGGTGCCGAGGTTGAGAATTTATTTGATACCTATACACAGTCAGTCAAGCAAGTGTCGCTCGGAGAAATAGGAGCCCTGCGCCAATATGAGCGGTGGTTGTTAGAGGCAGCTGGAACCTATCCAGTGCTTGACCGAGATCATCATGGCGAAACCTTGCGACAAGGGGCTTGGTATCGCTTACATAAGCACCAAGAGTTAGTTGAGGTGAATCGAGAAGAGCCTGATGCATTAAGTTCAGAGGACTGGCTGTCGCTCGCCTCGAGCAATTACGGCAATGCGCTGACTTTGAGACACGCCAAATGGTTACATCGGTCATTAATTGATGTTGCGCTGGATGGCAGACGTTTGGTGTCTCGGGAAATGTTAATGAAATCTGGAAAAACGCAATGAATCAATATGTCAGACTTGGCGTGAATATCGATCATGTCGCCACTTTACGGAATGCGCGGGGCGGCCGAGACCCCCACTTATTACAAATGGCCTTGGCTGTTGAGGAAGCCGGTGCTGACGGAATCACGATTCACCTACGTGAAGATCGCCGTCACATCCGTGATGAGGACGTTTGGTTGCTGAGAAGTCACTTGAGAACTCCGATGAATCTGGAAATGGCAGCGACTGATGAAATGGTCCGTATTGCCCTACAAGCAATGCCACAAGCGTGCTGCATCGTGCCAGAGCACCGACGCGAAGTCACAACAGAGGGCGGTTTGAATGTAGTCAAGCAACTTTCTGAACTTGGAGCGCAGGTTGCAAAGCTGACAGATGCAGGTATCGAGGTCAGTTTGTTTATTGACGCGGACCAGGATCAAATTCAGGCGGCGCACGATATTGGCGCTCCTGTGATTGAGCTCCATACCGGAGAATATGCGAATGCCAGCACACCAGAAGCCTGTGAGAGTGAATTAGAACGACTGGAAGAAGCCTCAGCTTTTGCCCAGAGCTTGGGCTTGATTGTGAATGCAGGTCATGGGTTGACTAAGTTCAATGTGAGCTCGATCGCGGCAATCGATGGAATGAATGAATTGAACATCGGTCATAGCCTTATTGCACGGTCGCTGATGGTTGGTTTACCGTCTGCGGTGCGGGAGTTCCGTGAGATTATGGATCGTGCCTGCCAATGATCATTGGTATTGGCGTTGATCTCTGTGAGATCGCTCGGATCCATGATGCAGTAAAACGACATGGTGATCATTTGGCTAAGCGAATTCTTGCCGCCGAAGAACTGACAGAATTTAATCAATTGAACCCATTGATGCAGGCGGGCTTCCTCGCAAAACGATTTGCCGCCAAAGAGGCCATTGCCAAGGCTCTTGGTACGGGAATCGGTTGTGGCTTTGGTTTTCGCGATGTAACGATATCGCATGATGAGCTCGGTAAGCCTTTGGTAATCCTGAATAGTGAGAATGCGACGTTAAGCAGTACATGCAGATCTCGGATCCATTTGAGTATCAGCGATGAGCGGACTCACGCGATTGCATTTTGTACGATTGAAGACTAAGAGAGATCCCGATTAACTCGGTGTCTTAAGGGAGCACTTACCCGCGTTTCGGCGAGTTTCGCCAGTTGCTTGCGATCGAGCTGTGGGCTGATTGGTCTGCGAATCCAGACCTCGACCAGAACACCGGGCCTTAAAATCAATTTTAGGAAATGATTGAAAAAAGGTGCGTCCGTTCCCCACGTGTAAAACTGACGATCTTTATCGGATAGCACCCCGCCATGGCGTTCCCGATAGATCAAACTGACAGGTTGTGTGTAAGCGTTTGCGCGTCTCGGTGCTTCAAAAAGTGCGCTTTTAAACGGTAGAACGATTGTCCCGTCAGTGGATGTACCCTCCGGGAACATGATGATGTTAAAGCCATTTTCTAGTGCGTCGCCAAGTGGTCTGAGCTCATCGCTGGCACGCGATCGCCTTCGCGCAATAAATATGGTGCGTTGAAGCCAGGCCACCCAACCGACAACCGGCCAGTCTCTCACCTCTTGCTTCGATACGAACACAGCTGGAATTAACGCGCCTAAAATAAATACATCGAGATAAGACACATGGTTGGCAACAACGAATAGCGGGCGTCTTGGACTCAATTCATGATAGACACGAATGCGAATACCGAGTATTCGCAATGCGCCGCGATAGAATCTAAGTCGAAGATGACGGCCATCACCTGTTCTTAAAATGAAGCCAAATGTCTGTTGAACCAAAGAAACGAAAAACCAACCCAATAGCAATATGATGCGAATGATTGCACGTAAAATCGCACCATTAATTTCCAGTTTTTTCAATGTGTTGAGATTATTTTGTAACAGGGCTGATACTCTCCATCCATCTTCATTCGTTTTTCATTGATAAGGCGACTCAACAACTGATCGATTGCTGCGACAAGGTGAGGATCTGCCCTAATTTCAAAGGGGCCTTGTGAGTCGATTGATCGTCGGACCTCGGGTTTGACGTTGCCTGCGACGATGCCAGAAAACAAACGACGCAGTTCGCAAGCGAGATTTTGGGGCTGTTGGTTCTGATCGATTTGCAGTGCCAACATCGATTCGTGTGTCGGGACGAAGGGTGACAGCAGGGTGCTTGGGATGTGCATTGTCCAGTTAAAGTAATACGCATCATTGGTACTTAATCGATAATTTTTGACGTCCTCGCGACCACGTTGAATGTGCTCTGCCACCGCCACTGGATCACCGATAATGATTGTCATTCGAGAGACAGCGTCTGCACCCAGTGTGAGAGTTAAAAACTCAACGTAAGCCTCAATGGTGGGTCTTGACGATGCGGGGCCTGTGAGAATCACTGGAAGCGGGTCGCTAGCATTGCGTGAGTCACCGAGTATTGCGAGCAGGTATAGAATTTCCTCAACGGTTCCAGCACCGCCTGGAAAAATAACGAGTCCATGCGCGATTCGAACAAATGCCTCAAGACGCTTTTCGATATCGGGCATTATCACAAGCTCAGATACCATCCCATTCGGAGGTTCAGCGACCATGATTCCTGGTTCACTGATACCAATAAATCGCCCTTGCGTGTAGTTTTGGCGTTTATGCGCGTAGATCGCTCCACGCATCGGCCCCTTCATGGCGCCAGGACCGCAACCGGTACAAATATCCAGCCGACGGAAACCCAGTTCTTGGCCGACAGCCTGAGAGTAGTCATATTCGGCCTGACTGATACTGTGACCACCCCAACAAATAATGCATGAAAGCTCTCGATTTGATTCGAGAACTTTTGCATTACGAAGTAGTTGAAATACAAGATTTGAGCAGTCACGTGGAGATAGCGCGTGGAGATTTTGGCTAATATCACGGCTGTGCAACAAATCACGCAGGACAGCAAATAATTGATCATGAATTGTTTCGATCAGTGTCCCATCCACGTATGCTTGAGCTGGCGCATTTTTTAGGGTGACCTGTAGCCCTCGTGGATGGCGTTCAAATTCCATGTCAAAGTCTGGGTATTGCGAGAATAATCCTAGACTGTCGTCGGTTGCGACGCCGCTATTCAGAACGGCCAGGGCGCAACTACGAATCAGAGGATATAGGGTTTCATCAGTTCGATTGATGAGGCGGTCAACTTCATGTTGGCTTAAAAACGCGAGATGGTTTCGGGGGTGAATTGAGGTCTCGAAAAGCGTCATAGCCTCGGTGACGGCGCTTGGGCGATTCATGAAAACATCCTATGCATAGCCATCTGAGAGTTACATATTTCATGTGACGAAAAAAGCGGTGAGTTGATTTTTTGTTCGGAATCATTCAGTTTGCCCTCGCCAAATCAATGAGAGAAGACTTTGTCATCGTTNAGTTGTGAAATNCCGCACCCCAAAGCAGGNNCGGGGNCGCTGTTAACGCTCGAATTTCCTGACCTTCCGGTCACAGACGCGCTGGATNACATTGAGCGAGCGCTTTCCACACATCAGGTTGTGGTGGTTGTGGGCGAAACGGGGTCAGGNAAGACCACGCAGTTGCCTAAATTGTGTCTGAAACTTGGGCGNGGTGTTGATAAACAAATCGTCCACACGCAACCTCGTCGATTGGCAGCACGTTCTGTTGCCAATCGGATCGCTGAGGAACTNAAGACNGAGCTTGGNGANCTCTGTGGNTATCAGGTGCGATTTGAGCGTCAAAGCTCTGATCATACGGCGATCAAATTGGTCACCGATGGGCTCTTATTAGCTGAGTTTCGTNNCGATCCTCTGCTTAAGCGATATGACACGATTATTATCGACGAGGCTCACGAACGGAGCCTGAATATTGATTTTCTGCTGGGAATTTTAAAAACAATTCTTCCGCGGCGACCTGATTTGAAGGTCATTGTGACCTCGGCAACGATAAATTATGAAAAATTTAGCGAGCACTTTGATAATGCTCCGGTGATACAGGTTTCGGGGCGAACATTTCCTGTTGAAGTGCAATACCAGCCGATTCGTGATGTCGACATCTCAAAATTGGATGGGACTCGGNTTGCCCAAGCCATCCATCAATCAATNTTNGATTTGCGAGCNATTGATCGAAACCAGCAACGCCCCATNGGNGATATACTGGCTTTCNTGCCCGGTGAACGNGAGATTCGCGATGTGTCTCACTTCTTGCGACAAGCGGCTGTTGATCGATTGGATGTGCTGCCNTTATACGCCCGACTTGGAGCGAAAGAGCAAACGCGGATCTTTCATCCGACTGGGCAGGGGATGCAACGCATCGTNCTCGCAACGAATGTCGCTGAAACCTCGCTAACGGTCCCTGGTATTCGTTATGTGATTGATTCAGGGCTCGCAAGAATTAGCCGATATTCACCGCGTAGCCGTATTCAACGTTTACCGATCGAGCCAATCAGTCAGGCCAGTGCCAATCAGCGGTCGGGGCGGTGTGGTCGAACTGAGCCTGGAATCGCTATTCGCCTGTTTGACCAAGAGGATTATCAATCCCGTGCTCAGTATACCGATGCAGAGATCCTGAGAACGAATCTGGCCTCGGTGGTCTTGCAGTGCCTCGATCTCAATCTTGGCGATCCACTGGATTTCCCATTCGTTGATCCACCGGAGGCACAACTTGTTCGCGATGGTATTCATCAGCTTCGCGAGTTGGATCTGGTTTCACCTAAGGGTCGGTTGACACCNTTNGGTCGCCGTGTTGCTCGTCTACCGCTCGACCCGAGAATCGGTCGAATCTTNCTNGATGCCGAAACACGCCGTNTCTTTTGGGAGGTCAGTGTGGTGGCTTCTGCGCTGTCGATACAGGATCCAAGAGAGCCTGGCTTCTCAAGCGAAACGGTGATTGATCCATCGAGTGAATTTGTCACCTTGCTGAACTTGTGGAATCGAGTTGAAGAATCGCGGGATGCGTTGAATCACTCGAAATTTCGTCAATGGTGTCTAACGGAAGGGCTGAACTACAACAGATTGCGCGAGTGGAGAGAAATTCATCGGCAGACGCTTCTCAGCTTCAGGGGCCAAAAGCATNTAGCACANTCGNACGAATTGGATCGTGTTGGTTTTCACACCGCCCTACTCACGGGGCTTGCAAGTCAAATTGGTCATCGTGAGGAGCACGATTATCGTGGTGTGAGGAATCGACATTTTCGTGTTCCAAAAACTGCCTTACAGGTCAAAGCACCGTGGGTTATGGCAGCAGAACTTATTGAGACTCATCGAGTCATTGCACGAACGGTTGCTCAAATTGATCCGAAGTGGGTCATCGATGCTGTTCCGCGATTATTGAAATATTCCTATGCAGAGCCTTTTTGGTCTAAAAAGCAAGGTCGTGCTTTGTGTTATCGAACCACATGCCTGTTTGGATTGGCTCTGGTTGAGAAGGAAACTGTTGGTTACGCTGCCATCGATGCGGCGCATGCTAGGCAATTATTGATTACTGAAGGCCTGATCGCCGGAGCGATACGGACGAGCCTACCGTTTATCACGCACAACAAATCCATTTTTTCCGAAGCAACTGACATTGAGGCGAAGCTGCGTCGGCCTGACTTAATGAAAGCTCCCGATGATATGGCAGAGTGGTTTGCATCACGTTTNCCAGACACTGTGACTGATGTGAGAAGTCTTGAGGCATGGTGGAAGAAATCGAGTCCTTCAGAAAGGCAACGGCTGTATCTNACGCTCGATGNTNTGAANCTCGACTCCAATGTGCAAATTGATACGGCATATTTTCCGGAGCAACTGGTACTAGGGCACTTAACGCTTCCTGCCAGCTATCAATTTGCACCTGGCCGTGATGAAGACGGAATCACCGTTCAACTTCCGATCGAAGCGCTGATGCAGATCAAACCCGATCATCTTGAGAGAACGGTTCCGGGTGCAATTNAAGACAAAGTTGAAGCGATGATCCGTGCACTACCGAAACAAGTGCGTCGTCAACTTGTTCCAATTCCCGATTTCGTCAAAACAATCATGCCGGTGATCGAGGCNGATCAACAGAGTTTGAGTCAGGCTGTCGCCCGTTGTGTGACCAAACGGACAGGCTTGGCGATTGATCCGCTCGTTTGGGCTGATCATCAGTTAGATGCGAGATTAAAATTGCGGATTGAGGTTGTGGATTCAGACGGCATGGTGATAGATGTTGATCGCGATTTGAACGCGCTCCAAGAGCGTCTGGCTTCGCAGGTTACAACCTTACAGAGCACTGAATCTGCGGAAACATATCACGATTGGCAGCCTGGCTTGCGTTTGGAGCATGAGACCTTGACTCAAGTTGGCGGGGTTCAGATGAAGCAATTTCAGCGTCTTGTGTTGCNTGANGGGGATGTAGTCCTCAAGAGCCTTTNTGATCCGAAGGATGCATCGATCCAGCATCANNCGGCGGTCGCTCAACTNCTTGTTGAACGGTGCTCNGATCTGNTTCGCTTCATCCAATCGAAGGATGCAAGCTANCAAAAGGCAGTTGTTTCCGTCTGTCATGATGAGACGGATCAGGNGCNTTTTNAGCGTTTGATCGTTCTTGCCTGCTTGGACACTGGNACTGAAATCATGGATCACGGCGCGTTTGNCACCGCNAAACAGCGTGTCAGGGAAAGNCTTGTTGATCAGGCGAAAAAAATCGCCACTGCNCTTGAGTCTGCAAAAACACGCGAACGGCAATTAAAACAGCGTCTGGGTGGAAAAATTCCGCCATCGTGGTTGAACCCAATTGCTGCGATGAAAGCACATATGACTGAATTATGCGGAGATATTCTTAACCAAACGCCGCCTGAACGATTGATTGACCTGGATCGATATCTGAAAGCACTCGAGATACGTTTGGAGAAGTTGCAGTCNCGTCTTTTNTTAGACGCNCAATGGCAACAGGAGATTCATCAGATCGAGTCAGAATTGAAGCAANNCTGGCCGACGTATCCCGCTGACTGGCGCACGCAAGACCCGCNATTGGTTGAATTGAGGTGGCAAATCGAAGAGTTTCGCGTACTCTGTTTTGCACAAACATTAAAAACACGAGATAAAGTGTCGTTTAAACGCTTACTTAACGCATTAAGGGAATATCGAGACGTATGATTCGCGCAATGTGGTGTGTTATCGCTCTNTTGTGTTTGCCTTTGGTCGGGCATGCTGAATCCGAAAATGATCCATTTGAAGGATGGAATCGTGCGATGTTCTCGTTCAATCAAAAAGCCGATAGGTACATATTNAAGCCNGTTGCGNAAGGATATCAGGCCGTGACGCCCGCGCCTGTTCGTAAAGGTGTCAGTAATTTTTTCAATAATCTCAGCGAACCGATCACTGCTGTGAATTCAATGTTGCAAGCGAAGCCTGGTAAAGCNGCACGCTCGTTGACTCGTTTTGTCTTCAATACTACGTTTGGTTTGCTTGGTCTTTTTGATGTGGCGGGCGCCATGGGTATCGAGCGAGAAAAAGAGGATTTGGGGCAAACGCTTGCTTATTGGGGTGTTGGCTCNGGTCCTTATCTTGTGCTTCCAGTTTTGGGGCCGAGTAACCTTCGGGATTTGGGTGGGAAGTTTGGTGATCGACCGTTTAACCCCATCAGTTGGCAAGACGAGGTAGGAACCACAGAGCTTTTGATTGGCGATGGAATTCAAACCCGGNCACAGTTACTCGGGATGGAACCAAATTCGGTTGGTGATCCCTACGTTCTGTTACGCAGCGCGTACGAGCAACGCCGTCGTTATGAAATCAACGATGGAATNGTCGTCGATCTCTTCCTAGACGATCCGTTCTTGGATGAACCCTCAGCTGACCAGTAATGATTCGAGTGTTTCCTGATCTTTGACAAACCGCGTGATGCCGTCGGCTAATTTTTCGGTTGCCATCGGATCAGCCGCGATTTGCAACAAAAACGTGTCGCTATCAGTCTCTGGCAGCTCCTCGCCAGATGATTCGGATTTTCTAAGCGCGTTGACTGACTCGGTTCGCGCCTCGAGCTCTTGGAGTAGTGTAGGCGAAATGGTAAGTCGGTCGCAGCCAGCAAGCGCAAGCACCTGATCCGCAGTGCGGAACGAAGCCCCCATCACAATGGTCTTAACGCTGTGCCGGCTGTATAAATCAATAATTCGGCGCACTGACAATACACCTGGGTCGGTTTCCACTGATGAAGGTGTCTCACCTTTCGCGATGTACCAATCACGAATCCTGCCGACGAAAGGGCTAATGAGTGTCGCCTGTGCATTGGCAGCGGCAATGGCCTGCGCTTCGCAGAANAGGAGTGTTAAGTTACAGCCGATCCCTTGGGCTTCAAGAGCGCGCGCTGCCTGAATTCCTTCCCATGTTGACGCCAACTTGATCAGAATTCGCTCTTTAGCAATACCGAGCTTGGCATACTGATCAATGATTTGCTTTGCCTGTTCGATTGAAGCGTCGGTATTGAATGACAAACGGGCATCGACTTCGGTTGAGACATAGCCGGTAATCCGCTTGGCGATTTCGAAACCAAATCGGATCGACAAATCGAGTGCAGCCTCACTCACCGATTGGAATACGCCACTCGCTAATTGTTCTTGAGTTTTCGAGATGAGTCCCTCAGTGACAGGAGACTGTGCCTGTTTGAGAATCAGTGATGGATTGGTGGTCGCATCAATGGGCTTGAACTTTTCAATTGCTTGAAAATCAGCAGTATCTGCAACAACAACGCTGAGGTTTCTTAATTGGTCGAGTGTGCTCGTCATAGGTTCTCTACGTTTGGGATGGCTGCCAGTGCGTCTTCGATGACAGCCCAGTCAGCTCCAGGTAAATGTGCACGTTCGCTTAAAATGCGCCGGTAGTTCCGAGCGCCAGGAACCTGATGATACAGACCGATCAGGTGCCTTGTCAGGTGTTTCAGAGGGAATCCCAGTGCAAGTACGCTCTCCACATACGAGCGATAGCTCAAGAGAGCGTCAAAGGCGTTACGATTTGGCGGATCTTCATGAAAAAATTGCCGATCAACTTGCAAGAGTATTTGTGGCGTTTGATATGCGGCGCGACCAATCATCACACCATCAAGTGAACCAAGTTCAGCCTGACATTCTTCGATTGTTTTTAATCCACCATTTAAAACAATCTCCATGTCAGGAAACTGTTTTTTTATTTGATGGACTAACTCGTAATTCAATGGCGGTATTTCCCGATTTTGTTTAGGAGACAGTCCACCTAAAATGGCTTTACGCGCGTGAATAATCACATGATTAATTTTTGAATCATTCAGCATACTCACAAATCGTGGCAGCGAGTGTTCAGGATTTTGATCATCGATTCCAAGCCGTATCTTGGCTGTGATTTTTGGACCGTTTGATCCACTGGCATCACGCATCGCAATTAAACAGTCTGATACACGTTTGGGATCGGCCATTAAAGCCGCACCAAAACATCCTGCTTGAACACGATCTGAGGGGCAGCCTAGATTCAAATTGATTTCGTAAAACCCCATATTTTTCACGCGATTGGTCGCTTGATATAGTTCATTTGGATTGGATCCTCCAATTTGAAGTGCGAGGGGGTATTCAACAGGCGAGTACTCTGTGAGTCTTTCTAAGTCACCATGTATCAGGGCCTGCGCCGTGATCATTTCAGTGTAGAGCAGCGCCTTTCGCGTCAACGAGCGTGCAAATACGCGCCAGTGACGATCAGTCCACTCCATCATTGGCGCTGTTGAGAATCGGAAAGAATCAAATTGCATAGTGCAAGGTTAAGAAAAAATAACAGCAATGGCTAACGTTCTATTGTATTTTTAAAAAACTAATCAGTAATTACTTTTAATATCTACATTTTTTTATTTTCTGTATTTAAATAGGCTCCCTTTTCAATTAGTTAAATATAATCTATCGTTTGTGATTATTATGTTTCGGTTTGATTTAACTCTTGTTAAGTCCGTAGCAGACGAATTTTTGTCGAGATCATAAAAACGAGGTTCCATGAAACTAGCAAGCCTGTCCCTAAATGAATTGGAAGTTATTCAAAAAAAAGTAAATCGTGAAATCCAAAAGAGACGATCAAAGGCCCAGGAAGAAGGGCTTAAAAAGATCAAGCTAATAGCAGCCGAATGCGGGTTGACCGCGACCGAGCTCAAAGGGATTTCGTCTACCAAGCGATCAGTGGCAAGAAAAAAGATTGCGAAAAAGCGGGGACCTGTGGCTCCGAAATACCGCGACCCAAGTAACGCAGAGAACACGTGGACCGGTCGCGGACGCAAACCAAAATGGGTTGAGGCGTTCTTGAACGGTGGTGGACGCCTCGAGCAAATCACAATCTGATCCTCAAAGTCTCCGGCTGGCGTTATACTTCCGCGCTTGCTGGAGGATCTAATGACTGTTCGTACTCGTATCGCACCCTCTCCGACGGGTGACCCTCATGTTGGGACTGCCTATGTCGCGCTCTTTAACTACGCATTTGCCAAGCAACACAGTGGGCAATTTGTCCTGCGAATAGAAGACACTGATCAAAAGCGGTCAACAGCAGAGTCTGAACAGGCCATCTTGGATGCACTGCGTTGGACGGGGCTTGATTGGGACGAAGGCCCCGATGTCGGTGGTGGGTTTGGCCCATATCGACAAAGTGAACGTCGAGAACATTATGAGGCCCACTGTCAATCGCTGGTTGATGCAGGACATGCGTTTCATTGTTTTTGCTCGGCGGAAGAGCTCGATACGATGCGAGCTGAGCAGATGGCGGCAAAACAAACACCCCGTTATGACGGGCGTTGCGCACGGTTAACCGCAGATGAGGTCTCTCAGCGGTTAGCTGGGGGCCAAGCGCACGTTATTCGCATGCGAATCCCGACGGAGGGCGATTGTATCGTGCATGATCGCCTGCGGGGTGATATCCAGATTCCGTGGTCTCAAGTGGATATGCAGGTATTGATGAAGGCTGATGGTCTTCCCACCTATCATCTCGCCAATGTGATTGATGATCACTTGATGGCAATCACCCACGTGATTCGTGGTGAAGAATGGATCCCATCAGCACCGAAGCATCAGTTGCTTTATCAATATTTTGGCTGGGAAATGCCGGAATTGTGTCATCTCCCGTTGTTACGTAACCCCGATAAATCGAAATTGAGTAAACGTAAAAATCCAA
>PAFS01000043.1 GCA_002705325.1 Gammaproteobacteria bacterium
CTAGCGTTGATTGACTCACATCAAACGATGTATGGATTTGTCAGCGTCCCGGTTCTTGGTCTCCTCTATCACGGTGGAGACCACCATGGGGCCTATCGCGTCAACCGGGCGGGCGGAGAAACTCGGATTCGATGTCAGCGACAGAGTGCTACGACGCGAGTCATTGCGAGCAAAAGTCACCTCAATCCCGAAACAACAGCGTTTATTGATGCAATCGAAACCCATGTCGAGCTCATACAAGCCGGCAGCAGTCTCAAATTTCTCCGCATCGCAGAGGGATTGGCTGACATATATCCACGGTTAGCACCGACCTGTGAATGGGATACTGCTGCCGCTCAGGCAGTCCTCGAGGGAGCAGGAGGTTCAGTAAAACAAACTGATGGCTCACTCGTTACCTACGGTAAGTCGGAGATTCTTAATCCATTCTTTGTCGCGAGCGCGCGTTAGACTCGTTTCCAACGCGTGCGTCAATCTTGGTATTTGTGATTGCACGTAAAGCAATGCTCTTTGTCTCAGGTAAGGGGCTTCCTTAACAAACATCAATGCGAGAGAAAACCACGGGATCACAGCCCGTGGCGGTTAGTCCATTAACTAGGGGCCTGTGTCTGGCTCCGATGCTTGGGGTTCACCATTTTGCAGAGCTCCAGAAGCCCGGCGGCACAAACGCCAGGGTTATGAATCAGTGCAAGTCGGATCATACCAACCGCTGGATTCACGTTTCCTGCCTTCTTGGCTAGCAGCTGACCAGGCATAACCTTAACCCCTGTTCGACCGTAGGCGGTCACTGCGAACGCAATATCATCTCCTGGAACCCTAATCCACAGATAGTGCCCGTAGAGTGGATCACTCGCAGGAAGCGTCTGGTTGCAGCGTTTGGGTGCGTCTTTGAATTTCCCGCTATATTTTTTGTTGTTCTCAACCACNTGATCCTCGTCTTCCCAGGCGAGCTTGGCNGCTTTTTGATTCGGGACTGGGATATAGAGCCCATGGTAGGCCCGGTAGATGTTGGCCTTTTTGATGAAATCGCGGTCACCAGCTAAAAATCCAGAAGGCATTCCGGCAAGATTTGACCGATAAATCAGGTCATTCACGACAACGCATCGATTCATGTCGGGGTTATCGTTAGAGTCGGCCATCTCGAGGAGGCCAGGCGATGGCTTACCCCGTTCGATTGAATTGAGCCGTTCATCAGACAAAATATAGAAGTCGTGTTCTTCGGACTGATTGAGCAAGAACTCCCATGTCAATACTGGTAGGNCGGCTCCGTAGGGGTCTGCTGGCGAGTTCACCACCACGATTTTTACATTGGGCCACTGCTCCTCGGTGATGTCCCGGTAGGTTGGTTGCTGTGAGGTCATGGTGGAGCAATAGATGGGCTGTAGTCCGGCGATACGGCCTGCCGTCTCATAGATCGGATCGGCTGGATTAGGTAGCACGATGTAGCCGTCGCGTTCGCCCTCGGCAAGTATCTGGATAGCGGAAAATATCCCCTCTGCGCCACCGTTGGTTCCAATGACGTTATTTTCGGTGAAGGTCTTCGACTTGACGGCGTGGCGGGTCTTCAACCACGAATACATAGTTCCCCNGAGCTCTCGTAGACCACCATATCCACCGGCACCGTTAATCGCCTTGCCGATCGTGGGGGAATACTTCTTGTACTCCTCGACGACAAACGAAGGTGGCTTGTGCGCAGGTTCGGAGATACTGAAGTCAATGATGTCTTTGTCCGGTTCTGATACGCGAGANAATAGGTGATTNAGCCGAACCCCTGCCGGGACATCAAGTGANTTCCAAAACGTCTTTTCCATACCTNCCCTTCAATNNCTACTANGTAATGATCGGATGATTGCTGCATTATTTTAGCCACAGATCTCTATCGAATCTCAATGAATTGGATCGTTGCAACCGACATACGGTTAAAGGCCTATGGACGTTGACCGATCTANTNAATTAAGTTGTACTACGTCACCTTTNGGTACNCGGGAGNATTNCTTGGCTATTTCGCATACCGCGTCATGGATCATCGGTAGCCTAACAGCATCGAGTATCGTGGTCAGTGGTTTGTTTGTTTATTCATTGAGAGACGGNTCGCCGCCAAATCCGTATAGCCGCGTCTCTTCCTATTCAATCATCCCTGACCTCTGGGTGTGTCGCAAAAACACTAATATTAGGGGCCATGAATACACCTATTCNGTNAANNTNAGGAACGGCTCGACAGGACCNGCGCGCCTTGCTTGTGAGGGCGTGAAACCACTAAACGTAAGNCCGATGGAACCACGTTCACGAATGGGTCCCAATGGCGTCAGGCCACCAATCATGCGTGTTGATCCGGATGCGAAATGAACATCTTTAAAGATGTCAGCACCATACCCCCTAGCGACAGATAGAACAGAAAGCCGCCTATTTTATGGGGCACTTGATACATATACAGCTCTTCCTGCGNAGCTAAATCACNNACNAGCTTGGATACGTGGTAAATCGGCGAGGTACACTACGATTTTTGATCGCTTGACNCAGTTTTGTCGCTGTCTTCCTCAACGATTTCTTGCGAGAAGATCACTTTGTGGTAGAGACCTTCCTGTAATTGAGTAATCGGAATATTCCCCTCAATTTTCTTCAATCTTGGAATTAGGGCAGCAAGCTCGGGGAAGGGTGATCCCAAAATCTTATCGACGACTTGCTCGTCACTCATCGGAATCAGAGCCTCGCGCTTCATCCGAAAGAGATCACGCACGCTTCGGCGCGTTTTTTTTAGGTACGCNCCTGCTTCGGGATGAAACTCACCAGGCAGTAATTCGATTTTATCGTAGAGATTCGGAATAAGCCCATATTCTGCAAGGAATTTTTCGCGAATTTGCTCTAACANAGCGAGTGTCTGGCACATTTGGATCTGATTAATCGCATCTTCTTTAATTCGATCCGTGTCCTCGATAAACCGNTCAAATGTGAGCAAGGGTTTTTGATACAGCACTTTGTACTCGCCCATAAGGAACGCAGCGATAATCGCGTAGCCAACGATCCATGTTGCATAAAGTACGAGTAGTTCAGTAGGCATTGCGACACCTGTCGATCGCTGCACTGGATTGAGATTCCCGCAGCTTTTCATCAGTTACTGTATTTTTTTCACACACAGATTTATCGGACTAACCTAGTTGATTCTTAGTGATTTTTCCACCACAGTCCGAAATGAAGTNTTGATGAGGGCTGTGATCATGCTGGTGCATTGNGTATTAATTACCTTTGTTTATTCTTCGAGCGACACCATCGCGTCTACAAAAACNGAGACCTATCCACTGGACTATGGTGCAGTTTTCTCGACACAGGATGCCTGCGACGAATGGGCGAGGGAAAAGCTTGCTGATGTAAAACGCATTGAATCTTTTGTCTGTTTGCCTAGACCGGCTTACAGGAATTGATGTNATTCGTTTGATTNAATAAACCATTTGACGATAGGTTNGGAGTAAATTGACTGCGACGATTTTTCCGATGAGAGTTGGCCTTTAAATGTTGGTCGAGTTTCATGTACAACTTTTTATTAAGTGTTGGAGTTTGCGGTTGTTATCGTGTTCCTAATTTTTATCACTTGCCCGTGGCTCTCAACATAGTTGCCAACCTGTGTGATTGGACCGGTACCGTCACCAAATAAGGTCCGTGAACCGATGTGGTGTGATTTATCATGGCATTTCCATTTCCAATAAGGTGACTTATGAGTTCTTATCGAATTGCTGTTTTGGCTGGTGACGGTATCGGCAAGGAAGTGATGCCTGAAGGCATCCGGGTGTTAGATGCTGCTGCTCGGAAGCATCAACTGAATCTGACCTTCAATCATTTCGATTTTGCCTCCTGCGATTACTATCTCGAATATGGTCAGATGATGCCTGACAACTGGAAAGAGATCATGATGGATTACGACGCGATCTATTATGGTGCTGTNGGTTGGCCGGAGACAGTTCNAGATCATATTTCACTGTGGGGCTCACTNATTCAATTCCGTCGCCAGTTCGAACAATACGTGTGTCTGCGTCCTGTGAAGCTGATGCCAGGGGTGCCATCGCCGTTGGCGAATCGGCAGGTTGGCGATATCGATTTTTACGTAGTTCGTGAGAACAGCGAAGGCGAGTACTCAAGCGTCGGTGGAATCATGAACGAAGGCACCGAGCACGAATTTGTAATACAGGAATCGGTGTTTAGCCGTCGTGGCGTTGACCGGATCATGAGGTACGCATTTGAGCTCGCAAAAACGCGCGATAAAAAGCACGTGACATCGGCAACAAAATCGAATGGCATCTCGATTTCGATGCCCTATTGGGATCGTCGTTTTGAAGAGATGTCAAAACAGTATCCAGAGTGCACGTCAGATAAATATCATATCGATATTCTGACAGCACATTTTGTAATGAACCCAGATCGCTTCGATGTCGTTGTGGCCTCAAATCTCTTTGGCGACATCCTCTCTGACTTGGGTCCAGCATGTACTGGAACCATTGGCATCGCGCCATCAGCCAACATCAATCCAGAGCGCAACTTTCCATCACTNTTTGAGCCAGTTCATGGCTCCGCTCCTGACATCTACGGTCAGAATATCGCAAACCCAATTGGCATGATTTGGAGTGGAGCGATGATGCTTGATCACTTGGGTGAGGCGACTGCGGCCACAGATATCATGACCGCCATTGAGGAAGTACTAAAAACAGGTCCTCGTACACCGGATATGAAAGGCTCGGCCAGTACACAAGAGGTTGGCCAAGCGGTTGCTCAGGCAATCGCCTAATCGTCAGTCGGGTAGATACTCATCCTTCCAACGAAGCACGACATTGAAGCTCACTGAAATACGTGTTTCGTGGGATAGGTTTGGGTGTACCAAGTGNTGCAGGAATGCAGGCCACAGCAATAATTGCCCGGGNGTTGGTTTGATNCGNTGTTCTGGNTCAATTTGNCCNTCCCCTCGNATNGCATTCATATTGGCCTGTGGTCTCGGATCATAAAAGCTGATGCAGTTCGGGGTCCGATCATCCCGTCCTGACGGAAGCGTGTCATGCTCCGGAATCGTGATGTAGTAGGTTCCGCTGAGCCATGCGTGTGGATGATTATGTAAATTATGATAGTCACCCATCCGATTCACGTTGGCCCAAGCCTGAATTGCGAAGTCGAGGCTGTAGTCGATCACTAAATGTTGTGCGTAATCAACGANGGCGCGCTGAACGGACTGTTTCAACCATTGGATAGCCGGGTGCTGGTCATCAAATAAATCATCGCTNAGGTAATCTGTGGTCATTTGAGCCTTTTGAAGATCCAGCTTCTCAATATAGTCGGCCAGTACAGGGTTCGCCTGATCGTGACCAGGCAAAGTGATCTCCATCAATTGCGTTGGCCAAAGATTTTTGAAAGTTGGGGTTGTCATTACGCTTCTCTCGTNTACCTTACTTGAAGTGTGGCACACTTTAACTATGTTCTTTTAGGGAATTTGCGAGTGTTAGTCTGCCTTTGNCGCTTGATAGACTCTGATGATTTTGAGAACGATGGGGAGCTTGAGGCGCGAATAATGGGGGATGATTTCCAGTGCGGCCAGTGCCAGATTTGTTACCTTATTAGTCGAAGATCCGGGCCGACTAAAGATATTGATCCCGATGATTAGAGAGGGCCATATTGATAAAGAATCAGTTGCCTTCGGTCTGAGACGTTTTTTTGCCGGTTAATATCATCCTGCCTCTCCTATTTGTTGTCCTGTGGTCGTCGGCCTTTGTTACGGGAAAAATCATCGTCGTTGACGCGTCACCTTCGGCCGCGCTGGGTCTCCGCTTTGGTGTCGTTACCTTGGGCTTCCTGGCTTATGTGTTTATTAGGGGGGAGCGACTGTGGATAAGTAGGCGTGGGTTTTCCGAGGCCTGCGTTACCGGCGTCTTGTTCCACGGACTATATTTAACAGGGATATTCCATGCCGTCCTTAACGGGGTCCCCGCTGGCTCGGTGGCGTTGATTGTCTGCCTACAACCACTGCTAACGGGAGCGCTTGCTGGCTATCTTTTTTCTGAGGTAGTGACTGCTCGGCAGTGGTTNGGGTTGTTTCTTGGTTTCTTGGGTACCGTGTTTGTCGTTGACATCAGTATCGGAGATTTCTCTTACTCGGTGGGGTTAATTTGGGCTTTTGCGGGGTTGGTGGCTGTAACCAGTGGTACGCTGTTACAGAAAAAATTCTCCGGCCGGGTCCCTTTATCGACTAACAACTTCTATCAGGCTGGGGCCGCGACGGTGTTTCACCTAATCATATTAGCGACTGTGGAGCCGGTACGGCTGGACATGTCTACTTCCCTTCTTTTAGCGATTGGGTGGCAAATCGCGGCGATATCCTTCGGCGCGTTTAGTATTTTGATGTACTTACTGGCCCGTAGTTCTGCCAGCCAGACGGTTGTTTGGCTTTATCTGGTGCCACCAATGGCGGCCTTTTTCAGTTGGCTCATTCTGGGTGAAGAGCTTTCGTTAACGGATCTGTTGGGGTTTCTTATCGTCAGTTCCGGTGTCTATCTTGCTACTCGGGTACCTCACGGANCCAGATAAATATTGAGTCAATTTCATTATGAAATTTCTATCACGGCNCCCATGCCCGCTGCGTGATGTTCGAGCATNTGGCAATGGAATAACCATAGCCCAGGGTTATCTGCAACAAAAACCAAATTAGCTTTCTCACCTCGCTGGAACAAATAGGTGTCACGTTTGCCGTCAAGGAACGCCCCGTCTTCATTTTGTATCCAAAAGTGATGGCCGTGGAGATGCATGGCGTGGTTCCAGCGTGTGTCATTCCAGACCTCAATACTAACCGTTTGGCCGATATCGATCTTCGCTAAGTGGTCGTGATGTTCTGAAATCACACCGTTGAAAGCCCACGCCTTTTTGTAGGTCTGTGCGAGTTCCCGAATCGGGCGTAGCTGGCCATTGTAGGTTGCTTCACTTAGGTTACCCATCGCGCCGCCTTGCATGTGCAGCGGAATCGACACATCGATTGATTGTGGCGGCGCTTCAAGTAGCGGTTGCTTTAGGACGTCCTTGGTAACAAGCGATTTGTAAGGTTCGACCACTTTCAAAATGGCCGCAGGGTAGGGTTTTTNACCNTTGAGGGTCTCTGCGATGGTCAGGTCNGTATCANNNAGGTCGACNATNAAATCTGCCCNTTGCGCNGGTGCTAGGACGACATCCTGNGACTGCTGGANAGNGACCGGNTAGCCNTCCTCGGCGATNANAAANGCTGACGCNGGGATNTTTAATCCAAAAATTCGAGCNTTGGCTNCGTTNATNANNCGTAGCC
This sequence comes from Gammaproteobacteria bacterium, assembly GCA_002705325.1. Next base: position 7,301 of record PAFS01000043.1, read on the forward strand.
TGATNCGTGAATTTTTCGCAACCTCGATTNTCGGAAGTGATTCCCCGTTGACTGTCAGCCAGTTACCAAGTCGNCCNCCATGTGCCCAGTCATGCAGNGATCCAAANGATGCCTCTTCGATANTCCCGTCACTCGCAAGTAGCCAATCATCAATCATCAGCACGAGGTCNTGATCAACTGCAGGATCGGATTCGCCTTCAACAATCAATGGACCATAGAGTCCGCGGGCAACTTGTGACCAAGTCTTGGCATGGCTGTGATACCAGTAAGTACCAGAATCATTCAGTGGGAATTCGTATCGAAATTGGCCATCGGGCATGACTTCGGGTTGAGTGAGGCCCGCGACCCCATCCATGGCATTGATATTTCGGATACCATGCCAGTGAATCGATGATCCCTCATCCAGTTGATTGAGAAAATCGACAGATAGGGTGTCGCCTTTCTTAAATCGCAACTCNGGACCTGGTAATGTCTGATTAAAGGCCCANACAGATGCNTCCTTNTATTCATCGCCTGGCACCAAGCGTTTGCTCGTTTTTGATGCGGTGAGCGTCAAAGGTGCTCTGGCATTAGCAAGCGTTAACTCAGGTGTTGCCGCAAGTAATGGAGTGACAAGACAGNCTTTTAAGAAATTACGACGTGAAGTCATNGTTACCTACTCTTTGTAGATGTGANAGTCCTTACAANTTTTTCCNAGCGCCTTAAATCCATTNGTGAGCGCGATTGTGTCAGCCCTTACTTGGGCAAGCGTTTTGANATTTCATGNCTGCTTNGCTTTCTTCAAAGCGANCTGTGCGCTCTTTGATCACGCCCTCGGCCCATTCATGAGCGCACGAGATTATTGAGATACCCATTAAGAGACATCCAGTATTCGACCGGTTCATCACAGCCGTCTCTTCTCTACCATTAACTGGGGTTTGATCAGATGGTTCCAAGCATTATTCGCCACTTTTTTTGAGTTGGTAGGCTTGGTGACGATGCCGCCACCATCGAAAGCCTCTCCCTTTTNTGTTGANCGATGCTGATTTCACAGAATCAGAGAAGCACTTTAGGAGAGCAAATCACCTCANNGTATTATTCGGGANNGAAAAGGTTTTCGGACACAATCGANAAAATTTTCGGTTTGAAGCCTTTCNGTCAATTGAAGAGGTGAGTAGACAATCGGTACCCGGAGTAAAAAAGGTAGATGTCTTTCTCGACCAACCTGCCTGTAGTTGGGCCTCAAATCGTGAAAGCCGGTGGATTTTGATAATTATCGTCGATCAGTACTTTCAAAAATCGCGTTGGCGTTATTTGGAACAAATCCTTGAAACAGCTCACCGTGTGAATCCGGCAAACGAAATGCGAACTCGTAAAAACAACTCGGGACATCGGAGATAATANCGTCCGAGAATTCAAANGAAATTTGATCGGCGATCGTGGACGCTTGAATAAGGAGATCTGCTGGAGTGCCTTTAATGCGGCCGCCGACCTCATTGAGGNTATACNGGTTCTCCAGAAGTAGTTCGATCACTTCTTCAATTGACTCTAGGGTTCTGAGTGCATTCACATTGACTGTGAAGTGATTGGCTTGATACCCCATTGTCGACAGCCATCCTGCATATNCACTAGCATTGNCGAGAATTTTATATTGGTCAAGTGTCGGGTTNTAAAAAGGGTAGTCGCCGGTTAGNTCAGATAGAGCGAGTGTTCCTTTGAGGTCTTTGGTGATCTCGTTAATAATCGATTGTGCTTCGTAACTGAGCTCTGCACGGATCAGTTCACTGAAAAATATCTTTGGCGCGCCCGAGTCACCTGGGACGCGATATGCTTTGGCTCGCAAATGCTTATCCGGAAAGGTGTAATGATCGAATGCCTCATAGCCAATGGTCGCGAGAAGTTCGGAGGCTNTGTTGAGATCAAAACCTTTAANATCAAANGTACGGAAAGCGACATGATCGTTAGTAACGTTTTCACCATATGACGTGAATAAAGCTTGGATACTTTTGGCTTGTGGCGTGACGTCAACATATTGGTGCCAGAGTTCGGCGAAAAAATCAGTGCGGTTCATGAGTGCTGTCTTTTTTGATTAATGCCAATCAGTGTTAGGTCAGTATCGCAAAAATTTTTGCATGGAGGTCAATCTCGTTATCATCACTTTAGAAACCTGAGGCCGCACCGATATAAATCTTATGTATCAAGGGATCCGGCGACATTATCACCTGACTCAACTGATGGTAGTCGTTGCTGCCTGTGTCAGCGTTGTCGGCTGTGCGCCGTCTACCGTGACTCAACAGGCCGTGACCGATTACCGGACGGTTGCATCTCAAATCTCCATTGGAGACGCGAAGGAGTACGTGCTTCGCGCATTACAGGGTAGCCAGCAGGCGATTCCGGCGCAGTTTAAAAGACCGTCGGAGCAATATTTGAGCTACGGAGAGCAGGTCGAGATCCATTTCGTGCGGACCGCGTTAGCCTCTGGTGTCGAGAACGCCGATGATGATTTCACCCCCTATGTCTTTAAAAATGATGTCCTTGTTTCTGTGGGTTGGACCTACGTCAGTAAGACAGATTTTTTGGATAAGGCAAAGGAAGCAATCAGTGCTGGCGGTGTGAGACAAGATCGGAATGTATTTGGAGATCGGCGTTAGCGCAACGCGCGGCATTCATTAAATATAGTACTAAGCGCTCAGGTTTAGTCCGAGTGGACCATAATCTGTAACGGGGGGTCTACGCCCACGTGTCGGATGATTCGGTTTCTTTTGATTGTGGACGCGGATCTTGAGAAGATCTTCGGAGCACGGAAGCGAAGAGCTTTCTGGTCAGTGCACTGAGGACAATGTCATGAAGCGCCTAGCTGTTCTTCCAATCATTCTCTGGTCGATGTTTGTTTCGGCATTTGACTGGGAGACCCCAATCGCAGCGTCTCATCAAGGTGAGCCTCTGGAAGTGCGGATCGGCGTGAAAAATCTTGGTTCGGCTTCTGCAGCACAACTATTGCCGTTGCTTGCATCAGAGTCTGAATTTACAGCGCGCGGTATTGATCGCCCTGCTTTTCTGTCGGGACTAAAGTATTCCGTGGACTCGAATGAAGGGCAAGTGGACCTTGTCATTCGAACAGCGACGGCTTGGACGCAACCAGATTTAACCACGCTCGTCGAAGTATTCACTCCTGATGGACCAGTTTATATTCCAGTATCTGTGATTGTTGAGCCGAAGCCATTCGCACAACCAATAGTGGCTCAAGACTCTTCAAAATCAAGATCAGTGACGAAGCTAAAGCCACCTGAAGTGCGAGTGACTATAAGAGGACCGGAGCAGAAGGATTCTAAACCTGTAGCAAAAGAGCCGAATACTTTATTTGTTCGAAATGGTTCGACGTTATGGCGCTTAGCGAAGCGTATCCAGCCTGCAGATTTGACAACCGAACAAGTCATGATGGCCCTGTATGACGAGAATCCAGATGCATTTGAGTACNANAACGTGAATGCGCTTGAGGAAGGTAAAACTNTGACCGTTCCAGATATGGTACGTATGGGTCAGGAATCCCCTATCACNGCAAAACAGCGGTTTGATGAACATATGCGGGCNCCAAAGGAAGACTTTCCTCGGACTACCNGGATCCAACNTCCCNCAGTCGAAAGGATCTCAAAAACNCCTGATGAACCNTCCTTAGAACATGCTCCGACGGCAACCCTAAAAGCGGTTAACGAAANGGNGGAAGATGATACTGGTCCTGTCTCTCTTGCAGGANCTGCTAGTGCNCTGACAACTGCAGCAGAGCCAACAGCTATGTCCACGATTGTGAAAGAGACAGTTGTCGAAGAGCAATTGCCCGAGGCTAGTCAAGTAATGAGTCCNTCAGTTACAGAAGTTCTNGNAAAGATGACCAACTTAGAAAACAAAGTCGACGCAATGGATGCTTTGGTTGAATCGATTTCAAGTAAANCTCAATTGATCGNGCAATCACCGCCGTTACCGTCACCTGAATCAAATCAAGTCCTCGCGCAGTTTGAATCGGTGCAAGATTGGATACCAACGCCCGCGGAGATTGAAGAATTTCTGAGTACAGAACTNGGTAAAGGGACCCTCATTTTTTTAACTATTTCGATTTTGACGATTCTTGGTTTCCGGATCTTCGGTGGTCAGCAATCGACAGATAGTGAGCCCGTGGAAGTGAGGTCTCCCCAGATACCAGAGCGGGCTAAGCTCTCAGTTCGAGAGTCTCAAACTAGTCTAAATTCAGCAGATCCTAGTGATGCGTCTGAAGCGTTGGAATCTGCGATTGAGCGATTGAAATCAAAAATCGTGGATCCGGGAAAACTCCAAGAAGNCAAAGAAATTTACAGTNCAGGTNATGATGCATCGATTGATGCGGGTTCAGCCGATGTAACAGATAAGCCCGAGTGGGGCAGGGACCCGGACGTNGAGGCAGAGAACGNGTTGCATCAGTTAGAGTTGGCTCAAAATTATTTAAAGATGGGCATGAGTCAGGCCGCCTTCGAAATACTTGAACGCGCTGCAGTGTCAACTCATNCGGAAAGTGCTGACGCNGCTCGTAGCCTAATTGATACCCTCCGNCGTTGAGGTACCACCTCGCCTCATCGTCATTTCGTTGTTTGATAGCCCGCGTATTAGGTCTGTGATGCACACGCTTGCGAACCAAGTCTGCCCCCTGATCTCGTTTTAAATAGTGATCACGCTGCGATCGATGAGGCGATTGAAATCCTTAGCTCGATGAGCTTATCTGCGGTGCGAATATCTAGNTGATCAACTGAGCGTTGATNATGATTGCTTAGTTGTTGAGGNGCAGCTCTTTGATCTTCGATTCGAGATAGTGNCAGCCTGTTAAGGGCCCNGACCAGTGGACGCCGACGATTTTCCCACCCTTGTTTGCGGTTGAAAGCCGGCACTCTCCGAGGAACAGCTGAGGGTAGCGCCAGGTTAAGTGTTTCGTCTCATTGACCCAGACCGTGTCGTGTGGCTGACCAAGAGATTCACCAAGAGCGCCCGAATCTTTGCCGATTAAAGACGGAACANGATTAANCAGTNGCTTCCCAGATGCGTGATCTGGAATCGCAACACAGCCNGTGACGGATGCCGTGAAGAGAACGCTCACAAGTGTCCTGATTGTGTTCTGCATAGTCGTGACTCGAGTAGGTCGAAGAACTNCACGATAAACAATGTGGCTCTTGCTCANAATCAGACCNAGCGATCAGACGCANAGCGTTGAATCGGGATATGCTCGGCTTTGGTTGTTCGCTANAAAGACTCAGAGGGAATCTCATGATGGAAAAATCAATATCAATCGCCNTAATTAANGCGTTCGGCAAAATTNTTGCGACNGTGCTCATTGGATGTTTCGCTGTCGAAATCACAGCGCTTNCGAACACAGTNATTGGCAAGTTTCTGTTGATTGGATCTCTGGATGGATCGCGGTCAACGTTTTTGGGTTGGAGCTATCCAGTGTTAGGGAGGTCNGAGAAATACTGCGTAATGATCCACACTACATCATCGTCGAGCTAGGTTTGGATGCTTTGCTTTAGACGATCAAGCCTGGAANGAGATGATTTTTNCGAGCNCTGCGGTTGGACTGCGCTGTGAATCTTGANCAGCGGATTGAATGGATCTCAGAAGATACGCTTGAGATCTGCCTTGGTGATCCTGTCGCGACAGAAACGCTGTCTATTGTGGAGAGNATCTCGCACTGGATTGATTTGGAAAAGCCAGCTTGGCTGATCGATCATTGTTACGGCTTTGGTGTNTTGAGNCTGGTTGTTCACCCGGCGCTGATTGACGAAGCAAGTTTGATNGATTCGTTAACCAACGCGCTCAGTCNATCGCTNGATGGGTGGGACTCGTGTGACTCAGATGTCATCGAAATACCCGTCTGTTATGCCCCAGAATTTGGGTTAGATCTTCAGTCGATTGGTGAGGCAACAGGGTTATCGGTTGAGCAAATGATCGAGTTACATTGTTCTCGAGACTATCGTGTTCTGGCGACCGGATTTGTTCCCGGATTTGGGTATCTTGGAGAAACTGATCCCCGAATTCAGTTACCTCGGCGAGACACCCCANGAACTCGAATACCTCNAGGGTCTGTTGCAATCGCCGAGAACCAAACGGTGATCTATCCCACAGAAACGCCTGGCGGGTGGAATATTATCGGTCGGATGCCTGGATCAATTGTCTCGGTCACTCGGGATTCAATTGATGCCAAGTTCTCGATGGGTCGTTTGGTTCGATTTCAATCGATCTCAATGGATGAGTTTCAAGCGATTGAGGCCTTAGATGATTCGGATTAAGCAATCGAGCCTAATGCATACCATCCAAGACCTCGGTCGATTTGGTTTTGCAAGCCAAGGGGTCGCGCACGCCGGACCGATGGATAGCATCGCTGCCTGTTGGGCAAATTGGATGCTAGGTAATCCAGTCAACTCACCTTTCATCGAGATCGGTGGCGGAGGGCTTGTGGCAGAATTCACCAAGTCAGCGAACGTGGCGATCGCTGGAGCCTGGGGTGACTTTACGCTCGATGGGCAGCCTTTAATCGGCCCCGGCTGTTACCCTGTCAATGCTGGANAAGTTCTCAAAATTGGTCGTCTCAGCAGTGGCCTCTTTACNTATTTTGCGGTTGAAGGCGGGTTTGATATGATGCCTTTTCTTGGCAGTGTGGCTACATGTCAGCGCGATGCTTTGGGCGGTGCTGATGGTTCCGGAAACGCCTTGGCTGCCGGTGACGCNTTATCTCATGAGACCAGCCAATTAAAGCCACTTCGATTAATCNCACGACGCTATCTCGAATCCTATCNAGNGCCGTTGATNTGTGACCTGATCATGCGTAATTCTGATCACTTTGATTCGACCGCAATTGATCACTTTTTCAATCAAAGCTATGTGGTCGCGAGGGAGCAAAGCCGAATGGGTTATCGACTGGAAGGGCAAATCGGTATTTCTGCCAGGAGGCNGCGGTATTCGATACCAATCCCGCTCGGTGGTGTTCAGATACCACCCGCTGGTCAACCGATTGTTCTGATGCGAGATCATGGGTCACTCGGCGGCTACCCGATGATTGGAACCTTGACTCGCAGATCGCTGAGCCTNCTCGCACAGAGGTCGGCAGGCAGGGTCGTATCGTTCAGACCGATCAAGCGAGACCAGGCAACGACTGAGTTTTTAAAATATCAGGAATTTTTTGGCGACTTTCGATAGAAGAGACCGTGNAGAGGGCAATCATGAAACTAAATGCAGATGTTGGTGAGAGTTTTGGTGTTTGGTCAATGGGGGACGATGCCGCGTTGATGCCGCATATCGACATGGCCAATGTTGCATGTGGTGGTCATGCATCAGACCCGTTGACCATGCGTGCGACAGTGCGACTCGCGAAACAATGNGGGGTCATCGTTGGGGCGCATCCAAGTTATCCAGATCTCTTGGGATTTGGGCGTAGGCCACTTTCAATGCCCCACTCCGAAGCCGTGTTGCACATGATTGCCCAAGTCGGTGCNCTTCAGGCAATTGCCTCAGCAGAAGGTGTGCAAATTGAGTATGTGAAGCCGCATGGTGCGCTATACAACTGCATGATGGATGATCCCAGTTTGATGGCTGAGCTCATGACAATGTTGGCCCAATCACAATTCGATATTCCGTTAATGATTCTCGGAACAGCCGATCATGAAGAGCATGCGGAGATGGCCGCAGAAATAGGGGTTAAGCTTCTTTTTGAGGCCTTTGCTGATCGGCGATATACCCCTGAAGGGCGGCTTCAATCGCGGGCAATTGATGGCTCGGTCTATCAGGAATCACAGCAAATATTGGATCAAGCTGAGCGTATTATTGGCGATGGCTCGATTATCGCGAGTGATGGCTCGACCATCCGAATACCGGTCGATGCGCTGTGTGTTCATGGCGACAATAAAGAATCAATCAATACAGTTAAGGATTTTCGGAAATTGCTTTAGTTAGCATTGATGATATCAACGGTAACCCTAAGAAGAGCGGTAAACGATTTCTCCAACATTATCCCAATTTCAGGCAAAAATGTTATTGGACAGTGAATCGAATTGAGAAAGGTGACGTGTCCGCTGTTGTATTAGTCATTGTCACTGCCTCAGATATTTTGACCCCAATATCGATTTCTTGACTCGATTCGTTGAATGTTTGCGGTGACGTAAAGGTTTGGATTGCCAAGATTGCATCTGAAGTCACGTCACTTGTTGAGAGGGTAGAGTCGGCAGATTCGCTAGTTACAAGATCGACTGTGACTGCATCATCGGAAAATGTGTAACTATAGATAGCAGGAGTTAATTCAAAAAAGTTACCGATAGTATCTGTCACGTCAGGCGCAGTTCGTGCAGCCGCGTAACAACTTATAGTCATTCCAGTCTCGATGTAACAGTAGGGTGTGGCACCGGAACTGAGAACCAATTCGCCCTGCACTGTGAAAGCGTTATCAACTAATATAACGCCATACGTATAGGTTCCATATGCAGGTATACTAAGCGCACTCCCAAAGCTCACTGAGCCACCGCCAGCCAGGGACACTGAAATACCGCCAGATGCCCGTCCATCATAAATTAACTGGCAATTCGACAGATCGTATACAGATGATGACGTCGGTCTGGTCGGCGCAGCGGTACAGAGCCCGAATGCCAGTACACGCATCGAGTGATTGGTTGGCGTTATCGCGCAGGCACTGGTGCCTAGACCGACTGTCGGCGAGCAAGCATTGGTAACCACTGGGTTCACCACCGAGACCGTGATGGTACTTGATAATGTGTTGGCACCGTCGTTTAGCGTAAAACTAATCGAGGTCGACCCACTGAATCCAGTCGCTGGCGTATATGTAAGGCTCAAGCCATCTGAGGAAATCGCCACCGAGCCACTCCCGGCGCTGACAAAGCTTGCCGAAATGACTGCATTTGATTCCTGGTCTGTCACGTAGTCAGATACTAAGTCAATCACCAGATCAGTCGTGGCAGGAGTTGTTAGAGAGGGAATACTTCCGATCGTCGGTGCATCATTCACTGCGCTGACGGTAATGGTGAGCGTACCGGTATCGGTTGTTGTGCCGTCAGAGACGGTGTAGGTGATCGTCTCTGTACCGTTGAAGTTAGCGGCCGGCGTGTAGTTGATCCTTGCATTATCGGAATTGATGGCGACGGTTCCGCTGCCGCTGGTGCTAATTGCGCTGACGGTGAGTGAGTCGCCATCTGCGTCGGTGTCATCATCCAGTACCGTGATGACCGTTAAGCTAGCATCTTCGGTGACTGTCGCCGTGTCGTTTACCGCGACTGGTGCGTCGTTGGCTGCATTGACGGTAATTGTCAGAGTACCGGTCGATGTGGTGGTTCCGTCAGAGACGGTGTAGGTCAATACCTCGTTATACCCACCCGTATTTGGTGAAGGTGCATAAGTCACCGTGTTCCCAACCAAGGTGACTGAACCGTTGGTTGGATTTGTAATCGCTGTGACGGTTAAGGTATCACCATCCACATCTGAGTCATCATTGAGGAGCAATATTCCGGATAACGTCTCGTTGTCATCGGTGGACGCCGTGTCGTTAACCACAGTCGGTGCATCATTCACTGCGCTGACGGTAATGGTGAGCGTACCGGTATCGGTTGTTGTGCCGTCAGAGACGGTGTAGGTGATCGTCTCTGTACCGTT
>PAFS01000013.1 GCA_002705325.1 Gammaproteobacteria bacterium
CGGCGAGTATGAGTCCGACCGTGGCCGGCCCCAGTAACCAGGCGAGCGGTAGATCGAAGATTAGCCCGACAACGGCACCTGCCAGCATCTTAGTGTGGTCGCCGATCAGGGCGTACTTGTTGATCATAAAGAGGAGCTCTAAAAAATAAAAGGCGCGCCCATGTCTGGACGCGCCTATTTATCTACTCATGACTTACTTACAGTCGACCTTCGAAGCCTCTCGCTCCTCATGGCCTGGGTTATACTCAATGGCNCATTCCATGCCCGCCTTGAGNTNGCCNCGCTTGGCNTCTTTACCCCCGATCGAGACCTTTGTACGGCTCTTGGATATCGATGAAGAGACTTGGCCTTTTTTCCCNTGGAATTTNATGACNTTTCCNTTNTTGCCGACCTCNTCNAANTTGGCGGTTACCTTCTCGACTGGTGTCTCGGTAAATTTCTTAATNACTTCGTCAGATGCCGCGAGGATATTCCNGTACAGATCCGCGAGATCCTTTGGTCCCATGTAGTCGATCGGTCGTCCCGCTTTNTCGGCCTCAGCCAGCAGTGCCGGGTCTTTCAATGCGGCTGCGAAGGCGTCTTGTAGGATTTTCACGCGATCAGCCGGTACATTTGGCGTGGTCGCGAATGGTCTGCCCGCAGCCAACGGCGCGACAGCGACTGCCATTGTCGGCATCTGGCTGTCAGGCATAAACTTGGCCAGCTGCTGGAGCTCAGGACGCGACGGTACGCTGCCGAGCAGACCGATTACTTTCAGTCCCTCTGCCTCTGCCTGTTCCGCGATACTTCCAAAGCTTCCTGCCGTGCCTTCAACCTCACCACGGATTATGGCAAGGAGTTTCTCCTGGGTTCCTACGTAGCCAGAAATCAATTTGACTGGCATGCCCGCGTTCTGCAGGAGCTCTGTGTAGGTGTAGGAGTCAGAGCCGGGTCCCGTGGCACTGAACTTCTGTACCTCCGTGAGGGCCTTAAGCTCGCTCAAGGAATTGAATGGTGCGTCTTTGGCCGCGACGTACGCATAAGCCTCGCCGGTTGCGCTGCCAAGAAGGTTCCACTTTGAAACATCATAGGCCACACCCTCTTTACCAACACGTTGGGTAAAGGCCGCGCCACGGTCGAAAATTGCTAGCACCGTCCCGTCTTGATCTGCCTGTGAGTCCAGATAGTTCGCCGCGACAATACCGCCCGCACCCGGCATGTTTTGCACGATAACATCTGGATTACCTGGGATGTGTTTACCGATGTGGTTGGCTATCAGCCTCCCATAGGTATCGTAGCCCCCTCCGGGGTTGGAGCGGACTACAATCGTCACGGTCTTGCCCTTATAAAAATCGCCGTGTGAGCCGGCGTTCGCGACTTGCGAAACGATAGCGGCCTGGCCGATTAAACCAGCAACTACCGCTGCTCCTACTAGTTTTTTTAATTGCATGGCTACGTTTCCTCTCTTTTCGTTATGTTTAACCGCCAAACAGCATCATTGTCAGGACACCCTCCGGTAATGGAAGGACCAGACCCTTTTGAAACCCTCCGTAGAGGATTGCCAAAACCATAAAACTTAAAAAAATCGATAATTTAAGGGGTTCTCTGTGCGCCAGGAGATAGATAAGAACCATCAGCGGGAGGCCGATCAGGAACCCCAAAAGATGCGCACACGCTATCAGACAAGCAAACCAGACAAAGAAGTATCGCACGCGTCGAAATGCGTCGACTGAGACCTCGCTCTCGGAAACCGCGAGGTCGCCGCTGGAGTCGTCGGCTTGCGTTTTCACTGCATTGTCAGTTTTCCACTCGATAAATATCGCTATTAAAGTCAAAGGCAGGGCGAGGCTGGATGCAAGGATCGGGAGCATACTTGCCCGGAAGGGCATATCTAGTCCTGCCAATAGCGTATAGGTAAACAGTGCGAGCAAACTGATGCCAAGAACCGTACGACTGACCGCGAGACTCATACCCGCTCTCCCTGCTGCAACTTTGCAAATAACGCCTTCAGCGTTGGCCATCCCAGGATCAAAATGAGCAATATCAATAGCGACCCCGTGATAGGTCGGAGGACAAACTCCCACTCGTATAACTGGTACGAGGTCCAGAGATGTCGCTCGGCCTCGGGACCTAGGACCAGACCAAGCAAGAGGGGAGGGCGAGGCCAGCCATGTAGCCTTAGCCAGTAACCGAAAACACCGAACGTTGCCATCACAATGATGTCGCCGAAGTTGTTCGAGTTTGCGAATGCCCCGACCACAGAGACAGCGCAGATCACCGGTACAAGGAGCGTAGGTCTCACCTGGGTGGCTTTTGCGAGAGGCTTAATAAAGATAATGCACAAGAGCGAGGTGATGACGCTGGCGATGATCAGTAACCAGATAAAGGAGAATGTTACATCGAGATGAGTGGTCAGGATCTCTTTTCCTGGCTTCACACCAACAATCAAAAGACCTCCAAATACCAATGCCAAGGTTGATGAGCCTGGGATCCCAAACGCTAGGGTCGGTATCAAGGACCCGCCTTCCTTCGCATTTGTCGCCGAGTCGACCGCAATCACACCCCTGACGTCACCCTTCCCGAAAGTCTCTTCTGCTCCTTTTTCGGTCGCCCTTGCGTGACCGTAAGCAAACCAGTCGGCGACCGATGAGCCAAGTCCCGGGATCATACCGACCCAGACTCCGACGAGACTNGANCTGATGACCAGCCACCAATGCGTGAAGGAGTCCCGGATACCCTGACGTCGTCCACTATCAAGGTTATTGAGCTCCATTTTTGATATAGACGACCCGGAGGCGACTAGTGAGATCAGTTCGGGGATGGCGAACAGACCGATCGTGACTGGTATGAGGTTGAGTCCATCCATCAGTGTCAGGTTGCCGAATGTGAACCTTGGTATCCCACTTACCAAGTGGATCCCAACCGAAGAGATCAGAAGACCGAGGATACCAATCACGAGCCCCTTCGCTTTGNTCTTCCCGCTCAGCGTGGAGACCATCGCGATACCAAATAAGATAAGAACGAAGAACTCAGGTGGACCCAACAAAATGACCAGAGGTTTNAGGACNGGNAGTGATATNGCCANCACNATAGCNCCNAAAATACCGCCNAGNGCGGAGCTGGTGAACGCGGCGGATAGTGCCCGGGATGCTTCCCCGTTTCGTGCCATCGGGTAACCGTCGAGGATTGTCGCTTGTGAGCCAGACCCACCGGGGACCGCAAAAAGAATCGATGTGATCGAGTTAGCCGTATTGCTGACCGCCCATACGCTTACGATGAGGCAGATGGCCTCGAACTTGTCTAACGTAAAAGCCAGAGGAAGCAAGAGCGCAATTGCGGTTTTAGATCCGATCCCGGGAAGTGCGACGAGTGTGGAGCTGATGATGATTCCGAGCATCATGTAGAGAAACGCTGTGGGCTCCAATATGTGTATCAAACCCGCCCAGACGGCGTCCCAGGTACTCATCTTACGGTTGTTCTCCGGCTGAAGATTCTATGAGCTGTGTGACGTTATCTAGTGAGGCCACATGGCCGTATTTGTGGTGCATATCGAATAGGTTAATTGCGTGACTGATCGGGTTTCGATCAAATACGCAGTCTTCGACGAGGACGGGTGGGAGGCCTCTTGAGTAGGAGTCGACAACGGATGCCCGAACCCAGCCACTCGTGCTTTCTCCACCAACAACGATCGAATCGATACCCTGGTCCCTGATAACGTCATCGAGCTCGGTTTGGAAGAAGACGCTGGCTCTGGTTTTTCGAATGACAACATCGTCTGGGGACATGATGAACTCTCCGTATATATCATAGTCTGACTCGGAGATATTCTTTCTTTGTCTCTGGGTCGAGTGTCTACCTGTAGAGTGGGCCTCCCAGTCTCGGGTGGTAAAGATAATCGGTAGTTTGTGGTTTCGGAAGAGATCGATAAGATTCTTTGTCGGCGCTATCGCTCGGTGCGCGTGCTCTCCGCATCCCGATGGATTCGTTTTGATAACTTCGGAGACGGGTAGATTGCCACCCTTGTATGTCAGGTTGTACAGATCAATCAGCAACAGACACGAGCGCTTACCGATCTTCGGCTCGGAACGGTAGTGCGCGTACATCGATTTGACGTCATCTGTAATGTACTTTTCCCAAACACGCATCCAGTGTACTCCTTACACATCGCCAGAATACATGGATGCATATTTTTGTCAGTGATCGAGCTAAATCGTTTTGCTCTTTGGGGGTCACTGAAACTTATGTGGTCTGTGGCTAGTGACGATGATCGTGGAAGTGCCTGTGGCCTTGAGAATGATCATGAGAATGCCCGTGAGACATGTCATTGGATACGTCTTGGTCGATCGCGCGACCGATACTCACTCCTTCCAAAAACTTTTGAATCCCGATCTGTTGAAGCGTCCCATCGTCCAGTAAAACACCGGTCAAGATGCCAGATAGATAGGCGTGGATCTGGGCCATCTGTGCGATTGATTCCAGTTGTTCACTTTCGTTACGTTTTTTACTAACCGCACTACCCATCGCCATAAAGTGAGCCAACAGTTCCTTGTTAGATGAGCTCAAATCAAGGCTGGCAATATCCTGAGCCCAGGAGATTGAGGAAGCGACTCGTGGGGCGCCAATATGTTTCTTGATCCCGTCGAGCAGTAGCTCGACGTGTTTCCCTGGATCATATTCGTCTAAGTCACCACACATGCTGATCTCCTCTCAAATTATTTTGCTAACTTTCTCTGCGATATTGATCATACGAGACGCGAAGCCATACTCATTGTTGTACCAGGCACTAATCAAGATCGTAGATCCATCAACCACTCGGATCGATGTTCCGTCGATTACGCAACTTCGTGGATCAGTAACGTAATCACTGCTAACCAGCGGCTCATGATCCACACCTAAAACGGTGGAAGCAATTCTAGTGCTCGCAAGGCAGTCAAGAACAGCGTGTTCATCGATCCGATTACAGACCTCAAAGCTGCAGGTGACATAACTCGTATGATCGACAGGTGCCCTTACGGTTCTACCGATCAACCTTCCCTCCAAGTCTGGAAAGAATTTGTTGATCAAGCCCATGCTATCGTGCGGCGACGGGATCAGGTTTGATCCAGATGCTCTAGACCATCTCGGGGAGCGTTGCGCTCTGTCGAGACTTGGCTGCGTATTGGTAATGCTGTGAACTGAAACGAAGGTCCCTTTGATAATTTCGATGTGTTCGGTCAAACACGCTATCAACGGGATCAGACAGTTATTGAGGCATCCTGGATTGATAATATTTCTCGGGATTGTATCGTCAAATTCAGAATCATTGACTCCGTATACCCAGACTCCCGTATCGTTCCTTCGTTTCACTGTATCGAGTGCCTGTGCGAATAGGCTAAACNTGGNTTGCTCGCACTCGCTNTTCACTAGNATCTCTGCGGACGGTTGAGATCCGGAGCAATCGATCACCAGGTCAGGGTTTGTCTCGCTGATTGCTAGGGAGATATCAGAGAACAGTGGTATATCGCTTTGACCCGAGACCATAAAAGAATCACCGGTGTGCCTGATTTTCGGAGCCATAGCACCATAGGTCGAGTCATGGTTGAGCAAATAGCTAAACAGCTCAGGATCCCG
This sequence comes from Gammaproteobacteria bacterium, assembly GCA_002705325.1. Next base: position 5,590 of record PAFS01000013.1, read on the forward strand.
TGTCTTTTCCACCGCACCAACCCAGTCGAGCTTATTCTCGTCTTGCGCGATCATCTTACGGGCGACAAGCTTGCCGATCCGACCTAATCCTATTAATAGAACCTTCACTTTAAATTCTCAGACAGAATCACAACAGTTATCCCAGAAACTAATTCGTTTTTGGACACCTGTGAAGAGCGGTAGCAATATACCTTCGAGCTAAAAAGTGTCTGGAGCAGATCATGAATGAACAATATCTGAACGAACTCGCCGATGGGATCATGGCGTTGATTGAGGATGAGGATCCATCAGAGAGCAATATAGGAGTCCATGGGACCGCGCTGATCAACGAGTTCCTCCGTCAACCTGGTGTCGAAGAATCGTTAGCGGAGCTGGATGTCGAGAAAAAGGTTCGTTTGTGGGGGAACAAGGGTTCGGGTATGCAGATCCTGTTTCATGGGGCAGATACCCCAAAAAAGGGATCGCCTCATGATCATGGCCAGTCTTGGGCGCTTTACTTTCAGGTGACNGGGGTGACCTNGATGACTACGTATAAACGAATCGTCGGTGGACCTGGTCAGCCTGGAGAGGCTGTATTGGAAAAAGTTGACGAGACAGACGTGACACCTGGGAACGCTATGTTCTTTGGGCCNNAAGTAATTCACTCGACGCAGCATCCATCCCCNCNGGCNAGATGGATTCGAGTCACCGGNACAGATTTAGATTTCGCAGAGAGGCTGAGATTTAGCATCGAGCGGAAAGAAGCAGTGATTGAAAAGAAAAATTAGGTAGGAAGATCGAGTATGAAAAGTTGTGTGGTTGGCATCGGAGCCATGGGTCTGGAGATGGCCCTTCACATTCAGAACAANGGGATGGATGTCGTGGGCGTCGATCTTGATCAGAAACAAGTCGCTGAGGCAAAGCAACGTGGCCTGAGCGCTGGCGAGGATCTCGTAAGCCAGNTTTCGGGTATTGATGTGTTTATTGTGATCGTAGCGACTGACAAGCAGACCGAGTCGGTCGTGGAGACCATCCTCGCTAATAATCCAAAGAAGGGTGCGGCGGTCGTTGTGGCGGCCACGAATCATCCGGATACGATGAAAGCGCTCGCACCCAAGTGCNCTGAGTCCGGNGTCCGCTTTNTTGATGCCCCGGTGGTGTTTGGGATGCAGGGTGCACGCGATGGTAACCTTGCAAGTCTTTGCGGTGGNTCCGAGGATGATGTCTCATACGTAACACCCGTGTTAATGTGCTACAGCCGGGCNGTGCACCGGGTCGGTGGGGTGGGCGCNGGTCAGCTCGGAAAGACATGCAACAACATGATGCACTGGGCGGCCTGCTGTGCGAACTTCGAGGTTCTCGCGTTGGCTAAGCGCTACGGTGTTGACGCGCAACANATGCGCGAAATCTTGCTTGAGTGTCCGGCTCGAAANACNACCCTTGACCGGTGGGATAACACACGATTTACGTGGCAGGAAAAGGACATGGATGTCGCGATGGAGCTAGCCCAGACCGCGAAGCTTCCGTTGCCGCTATTCGGTACCATTGACCAGCTTGTCAAAATGTTTTCAGCAGACGATGTGAGCGCATTGCTCTATGGTGAGAAGGCAGAGTATTTAGGCGTTGATATCTCGGCGATGAAGACGCATGATTAATTTTTGATCATTAACCGCCTGAGGATCGTCAGTTGGACATCAAAAGCCTACGCCTTTTTTTGGGAATCATTAAGCANCGGAGTATCACAAAGGCATCGCGCCATCTCTATATCGCGCAACCGGCGCTTGGTCTCTATCTTAGGCGCCTTGAGGATGAGCTGGGTGTCGAGCTTGTTACCCGACACGCTCGTGGTGTGACACCAACCGCCGCCGGTCTGAAGCTGGCTGAACACGCTGAAAGGCTGATCAGCCAGATGCACTACATCAAGAATGAGTTGCAAAACNTGCGAGATACGCCGTCCGGGCCAGCGCTCGTNGGTCTCACACACGGAACAGGCCAACTTCTTGCGGCACANTTGGTAAAGCGTATCGCGATAGAATATCCCGACGTGTCGGTCTGCTTGCGCGATTCGATTAGTGAGTCGCTTGCGAAGATGTTAAACGATGGCCGNTTAGACTTGGCGCTTTGCTACGCACCGTCGGATGATCAAGACCTTCGATTTAAGCCCGTGGGTACGGAAACTCTGGTTTTGACCTATTGGAAAGACTCGGTAGGTCAGGATGTACCTAAAGAAATTCAGTTTAAGGATCTGGCGCAGTATCCACTTATTCTGCCGTCGCAGAAATTCGAGTATCGAAAGCTTGTAGATGGGTTTGCAGAGCAGGCGGGCGTNGAGTTAAACGTTGTTCACGAGGTTGAGTCCGTGCAGCCGATTCGGTACCTGATTAGGGAGGGTTTGGGCTTCTCGGTNGGTTCAGTCGGAGCGGTCAAGTGGGAGGTCGAGAGCGGACACGTCGGTATTGCACGAATAGTAAATCCGACCCCCGTGAGGACCCTTTACGTCGCCGAGAATATGAGTAAACCGAGCTCGAGAGCGGTCGAGGTGGTGAGAGACCAGCTTGTAGCATTGGTTGCCGAGGTTGCGCACGAACATTCGGACATTCTCTCTGTTGACGGTTTTGATCTAAACGATGACCCAGAACAATTGGACTAGCTTTTGGGTCATATCATTATGATTTTGGTAGACGGGGTCACGATTCGCCGCATCACGATTTGATATTACTAGGCTGAGGCTTTCCTCAGTAGTCTTACGACCGAGTGTAGGAGAAAAAACATTGGTCGATTCGATTACTGAGGAAATTCTGAATGCATCCCTTGCAGGAGTGGTAAAGCAAATGCAAGAGGCCCTGTTTCGTACTGGATTTTCAACAATCATCCGAGAAAGTCATGATGCGAGCTGCGCTGTTCTCACTTCAAAAGGTGACGTCGCGGCGCAACATATCGTTTTGCCGCTCCACTTGGGCGTCTTTCCTGTGTCCATCAAGGCCGTATTGGAGAGCTACTCGGCCGACAATATTCGAGACGGTGACGCGTTTTTGGTGAATCATCCATATATTGGGGGCAGCCCTCACGCTCCTGATATGTGTGTGATTGTTCCGGTTTTTGTCGATGAAAAATTGGCCTATTTCACAGCTAGCATCGCTCATAAGAGTGATATTGGTGGATCGGTCCCCGGGAGTTGCTCTGGTAAAGCGACCGATATTTACGCAGAGGGAATTCATTTCCCACCCACACGCTTTGTTAGGGACCGAGAGATTTCTCCAGAAATCGACGCGCTGATCCGTGCAAACAGCCGATCTGCCGAACTCGTGATGGGTGACATACGTGGCCAACTCGGTTGTGGTTGGCTTGGGTTAGATCGAATCATAGAACTCGTATATAAGTATGGCAGGGACACGATTGACGCTGCCATTGACCAGCGGATTGCGGGTGTTGAACGGATGATTCGTAACGAAATTCGACGATGGACTGATGGAACAGCAAGCGGCGACCGCTTGCTCGACGATGACGGCGTGAGAGTTGGACAACCAATCAGAATTTGCGTAACAGTTCAAAAAGATGATGATCGAATCGTCTTCGATTTCTCAGAAAGTGACGGCCAGGCGGTGGGCCCCGCTAACATCCGTCCGTCGCTCGTGAAGGCTGCGTGCGCCTATGTCGTGATTTCATCACTGGGGAAAGATATTACCGTCAATCAGGGTGTTTTGAACGCGATCGAAATTATGACGCGTCCGGGGTCAATACTTGAGCCAGAATTGCCGGCGCCGATGAATACCTATAACCCGACCGTTCATGCAGTCATTAACGCGAGCTTTGACGCGCTTGGTCAGTTGACCGAGATGGTCCAGCGTGCTGACGGGTCTGATTCAAGGTCGCTGATCTTTGGGTTCCCAAAAAAAGTTGGCCAATCGAGACCCAATATCTCATACGAGATTTTTGCTGGCGGCTCGGGTGCATCGAGCACGAATCGTGGGTTAACGGGCTGTCATGTGAACCAAACCAACGGCCGGATCACCTCGATCGAGATTCTTGAGACAGAGTATCCGCTTCGGATCACAGAATTTAGCGTTCTACAGAATTCGGGTGGTCAGGGCCTCTTCGCCGGTGGTGACGCGTTCCGGCGGGTCTACCAGTCCATGGAGGATGGAATACGTCTCTCGATACGTTCGTCGAGACATCAGATTCCGCCCAGAGGCGTCGCTGGCGGCGAAGACGGCAGGCCCGGGAAAGCGATTCTGTATCCCGATGGTGAATCACAAATACTATCGGCAAGGGAAGTCAACATCCCCCTGAACCGCGGCGAATCGTTTGCACTCGACACGCCCAGCGGCGGCGGTTGTGGCGATCTACATGAATTGAGTCAAGGAAGTTCGCGGGTCGCTTGAAGGCCCTGAGGTTTGAATGAAAAAAGTACAAGTTGCTGTTGATACGGGCGGAACATTTTCAGACTTCACCTATCTCGACGAGTCAGGCGCCCTGCAATCTTTTAAGGTCCCGTCTACACCCGCCGAGCCGGAGTTGGCAGTTATTCGAGGCCTAAAAAAGATTGTTGAGGATGGGGTGAGACCTGGTCTGATTGATCTCTTTATTCACGGAACAACGGTCGGAACGAATACNTTGTTGCANGAGCANGGTAGCAAGACNGCGCTNGTNATNACCGAGGGTTTTGACGCGATNTANGAGGTCCAAGAGCAAGCGAGACCNTACGGTAAAGAGATTTTTAATATCCGATATCAGCGGCCAAAGCTCCTGGTTGATCGGAGTCATGTCGTCGAGATCCCTGAGCGTGTCGGGTCGAAAGGGGATGTTGTCCGAGAAATCAATCTTGATGTAACGCGAGCAAGGCTGGAAGCTCTTAAAACCGAAAACATTTCGGGGTTGGCTGTCTGCCTGCTGTTTTCCTTTATTAACCCGGAACATGAGCGAGCGGTCCGTCGGATCGCAGAGGAGGTGTTGCCAGACGTTCAGGTGACCCTATCCAGCGAGATCTGTCCGTTTATCCGCGAATATTATCGTCTGTCGACCACGGTCATTAATGCCTACCTCAGACCTAAAATGGACCGATATTTATCCCAATTGGATCGAGCCATTTCTGACCTCGGAGTGTTGACCAAGAAACGTTACGTGATGCAATCCAATGGTGGTGTTGGCTCTATCACGAGTACCGCGGAGCGACCTGTCTCGACCCTCATGTCGGGTCTGGCTGGGGGCGTGATGGCCTCTCTGTCTATCCTAGAGAAGGCTGACCTCGAGCATGGCATATCGTTTGATATGGGCGGGACGAGTTGTGATGTCGCTGTAACTGAGGGCCGTGTCGTTGAGATAAGAGACCGTTTTGATATTGACGGTCGCCACATCTGTCTGCCGTCGGTTCAAGTTGAGACCTTGTCAGCCGGGGGAGGCACGCTCGCATGGGTCGATGACGGTGGCGCGCTGCATGTCGGGCCGGAGAGCGCTGGCGCGGTGCCTGGCCCGGTCGCTTACGGGCGTGGTGGTGAGATTCCTACGGTGACGGACTGTAACGTAACATTGGGTTATCTTGGGAACCGCGATGAGGTTAAAGAGCATCTTATTCTGGATGTGCATGCCGCGGAGCGGGCTATCAAGGAACTATTAGCCACACCATTAGATCTTTCCTTAGAGAGTGCCGCCCTTGGTGTTCTCAAAGTGGTCGACATCAAGATGGCGGAGGCGGTCCGTGCGCTGGCGACCAGTAAGGGCCTCGATTTACGTGAATTTACTCTGGTCGCGTTTGGTGGAGCAGGCCCGCTGCACGCATCTAGAATCATGCGTGAGCTTAATCTTAAGCAGGTCCTGATACCGGCTCGGCCTGGTGTTACGTCGGCCTTGGGTCTATTGCAGGCAGATTTGAAGCACGAATTCATCAGCACAAAGCCGCAGGCTCTGACGCAAATTAGTGCGGAAACTATCTGTCATGTGTTCGGTGGACTGGAGCAAGACGCGTTTGCCAAGTTCGATGAAGAGGGCTTCTCGCGATCCTCTGTGAAGCTTGAGAGATATATGGATCTGAGGTATCAAGGTCAGGGTTATGAACTATCAGTCGCGGTTGATATTGACGCCTTGGATACGCAGCAAGTCAGGTCTGACTTTGATGAATTGCACGCAAAGAAATTTGGTCACGCCGCGAGCTCCCAGCCGGTTGAGGTCATGTCGTACCGTCTCATTAGTCGTGCTGCTCCTGACCGCGATCAGTCGGTTTTTGATGTCCTGCCTGTGTCAGGAGTAATTGGCCTAGAGGCTCGGGTTCGTTCCGGGACATTTGATGTAAACGGCTCACCGGAGCGTTTTGAAATGAAAGTCATACAGCGCGATATGATGGAAACGCATCGGATTTACGATGGCCCACTTGTCATCGAGCAGTCGGATACAACCACACTCGTTATCCCTCAGCAGACCGCCGAGCTAGACGCGCAAGGGAACATAATAATCAGGGACAATTAGTAGGAGTATCTGTTATGCCATCGATTGAGCAACTTTCTGACCACATTGGTGTAAGGATTAAGGATATCGATCTGTCGAGCCCACTTGGCGAAAATGACTTTAATTTTATCTACCAGTCGCTAGTCAAACATAAGGTAATCGCATTTGCTGACCAAAATTTGTCACCACAGCAGCATGTTGCCTTTTCTCAACGTTTTGGAAACTGCGACGTACATAGCAATAACCAATATCTATTGGACGAGTTCCCAGAGATCTTGGTGTTGTCGAACGACTTGAGAGACGGAAGACCCATCGGTGTCGTTGATGCTGGTGTCGAGTGGCACTCTGATCTGTCTTGGCAAACTGATCCGCCGTTGGGGTCAATTCTCCACTGCTTGAAAACACCAAGTACTGGAGGAAACACCGGATTTATTAACATGGCCGCCGTGTATCGAGAGTTGCCAGATCATCTCAGGAACTCGGTCGAGAACTTAGAAGGGGTCCACTGTGTTAGCAAACTGTTAAACAGACGGGTGACAATTTCTGAGAACCGCGTGAACGCGCGAGAATTTTATGCTGAGCAAATCGAGAAGCATCCACCAGTGAAGCACCCCCTCGTGTATAGACATCCTGAGAGTAACGAGATGATCTTGTTTGCGAGCCCTAGGTTCACGATCGGAATCGCTGATATTCCTGAAGACGAGGGGCAGTCGATTCTCGACGAGCTATTTGATGTATTGGAGCAAACCAATGCCAGGCTCGAATATCAGTGGGCTGAAGGAGATGTCGTGATGTGGGATAACCGGAGCGTCTTGCACTGCGCGATGGGAGGCTACAGCTACCCTGACATTCGGTTGATCAATCGCACGACGGTACTGTGTAGCGAAACCACCCGCCTTCAGCGGGTGGTTTGACTGCGGATTAAGAAAAATTAGCCTGATTTGGTTCAGGATCATAGGCTCGGTCTGCTCTGCGAGCCCAACGTTCCCAAGCGCGTTCAATGGTAAACGATGTGCGTGTCCCGATGATTTGTTCGACCTCACCCTCGCTCAGGAACGTGACGTCGTCACCGCCAAGCAGATGCGACTTCAGCTGAATCTCTGCGTTCATTTCTAGGTAGACCGAAGCGAACACGGACAACCTCAGGGACTCCGCAACCACGACGCAGCCGTGACCACGCATCAGTGCTGCACGCTTGTCGCCTAAAGCGTCTGCCAAGTCGTAACCCATGTCCATTGAGCGCACCAATAGATTCGTATCGCCAAACTTGTCGCGTGAGTCCCAGACGGGTACGTCGCACCCCATCGAGGCGCACATGTGGAGTATCGGTTTGATGGGGGTCCTGGTTACACCAAACGGAATCACATTCATGCTGTGGTTGTGGACCACCGAGTGTACGTCTGGTCTCTTTGCGTAGATCGCACCGTGGATAAAACGTTCGGCGTATGGTGACCGACCTTTCTGATCGATTGGGTCGCCGTCCAGAGTGAACTCCATCAAGTCGTCTACCTCAATCCGCTCAGGCGCCCGTGATCTCGATAGAAAATACCTGTCGTCNCGATCTGGGTGCCTGATGCTCACGTGTCCGAAGGCGTCGCAAACATTCTCCCGACCAAGAATTCTGTTTGCGGTCACGAGCTCGTCGAGCTTCGCTTCGNGATAATTGGAAAACTCACTCATGGTTTGGTCCTTTTCGTTATTTTATTTAATCAAGCCGGTNGNGGCCGGTAGAGATACAAGCTATTTCTTTCGGGTTTTGTGGCACATCGNTTCCCCGCCATACGACGTGCATGTCTGGTCGCAGGACGAGGAGGTCAAACTCATACAAGTCTCGAATCCGGTTCGATTCGATACGTAACTCAGTCACCGGTGCACCTATCGCCTCATAGCTTTGACGTAGTTTTGAAGTGTCTAACGATTTATTACCGAGAATTAACAAAACATAGGTTTCTGGTAACAGATCTTGAAGAGCTACTCCGTCATCTAACCAGCAATGTGGGAGTCTCGAGCCTGGCCAGACGTTGGGGTGGTATTCACCCACCCGGTGCTCGGGACCGCCGGGTATGTTGTCGATACACGGTGAGTCGACGTATCGGTAGCCCAGCTCTGCCCCGATCATGCGGTTCCCTTTGCGTTGCTCGGAGTCAGCTACCTGGATCAGTTTTTGCTTCGTTGATTCGCCGGTGTCTGTACCACTGAAAATATCCTCGGTCGCGATCGATCGCCATTTCTGACGGCCTACGTTTGCGTAGCGCGAGGCGCCAACGTTTCGATCACCAACTTGACGGCGTTCTATCTCGTACGAGTCTAGGAGTTCTGGGCCGCCCCAACCCTTGATTGTCCCTATTAATTTCCATGCAAGATCAAACGCGTCGCCCACGCCAGTATTCATACCAAGCCCACCGGTCGGTATAACNAGATGAACCGAGTCTCCAGCCAGGAACACTCGGCCCTCNCTGTATCGATCAGCCAGCAACAGGTTCTGACGCCAGGGTGCGCATGATAGTAATTCGTATTCGACAGGGAATCCGACAATTTCTTCAAACTTACGTTTCATTGCCTCTGCGTCTGGAACNGTCGCGTGAAGGCTCCAGTGTTTGGTCGAGTCTTGCATNATGAGAAACGTGTGTTCGGTATCCGCCCTGTGATAGTGCCTTCCCTGTCCAGGTCCGTTTCCATGGGGCAGCCGATCGAACAAGTCTTCGCAGTAGAAGAGGGCCTGCTGGAGCTCAAGAATTCCACCCTCGCCTCGGAGCTTGATTCCGAGTTGTTTGCGTATCGGGCTTGATCCNCCGTCGCAACCGACAAGNTATGCCGCTGACAGCGTGACCGACTTGGCGTCCGAGGTTTTGCAGTGGACTCTTACTCCTTCATCGNTTTGCNCNAACTCGACAAACTCATGCNCAAACCGCACGTCGACAGAATGCAGAGCCTCAGCCTCAGCCTTCAGCAGAGGCTCAAGTGTGTATTGAGAGACNAGTTGGTAGGNCTCGAGGGACATCGACAGATCCTGGCAGTCTCGAATCTTCTCCTGGAANGTTTGTATGGATGGGTGTTTTTCCTCGAGGAGCGCTGGCTTCGTAAGGTCCTCTACGATGAATACGTCCATCGGGCAGTCTGCTCGCAGACCGGCNTCTCGGATCTTTTTAGATAGCCCGATACGACGAAACATTTCCATCGATCGAGCGTTACAACGCTCCATCTTCGGCANGAACTGCGGCTCCNGATTTCGCTCAAGAAGAATCGTTTTAACCCCGGCNCTGCCAAGATTAATAGCAAGAGACAGACCGACTGGCCCGGCCCCTACCACTATAACGCTTGCGTCCAAACTAGGTTCCTCGTCTAAAAGTATGGGTNAGTCGATTCCCATCAATTTGCAGGCGTTCTTGTAGAACATTTTTTCTTTGNCCGNCGTGTCGATTTCCATCGCGTCGATTGCATTGATCGTCTCTCGGATGTACATCGGACCGCCCTCAGGNTCGAATGGTGNGTCTGACGCAAACACGACGCGATCTTCACNGAAGAATTCGATCGCGTGCTCTATCGCTTTCTTTGATCCGAAGCTGGCGGTGTCAGCGTAGAATTCTTTNAAGTACTGNAGGTGCGGTTTTTTCAACGCATCTTTCACGGCGCCGAGATCCCTGTCACTGGTCCGCTTACCCATCTGGTCCCATCCAGGACCAACACGTCCCTCAAAGAACGGAACCATTCCACCCGCGTGGTGCGTGATGATATTGAGATTAGGATAGCGATCAAGAATCCCGGAGAACACTAGACGCGCCATCGCTACTGACGTTTCATAAGGCCAACCAAACGTCCACCAGATCTCGTATTCAGATCGATCCTCGGACTGGTAATCGGCAAACCCCTGGCCACGGGCAGGGTGCATCCATATCGGTTTACCACTCTCGTTCATGTACTCGAAGAATGCGTCAAAGTCCGGGTGATCTATTGGCCGACCTTTGATGTTGGTGTAAATCTGCATGCCAGCAGCACCTAGCTCTTCAATAGCTCGTCGCGACTCCGACGCCATACCGGTGGGGTTATTCATTGGCGCCGTACCAACGAACGCCGGGAACCTCTCAGGATATTTGTCACAGAGAGAGGCCATCGAATCGGAGCCAACCTTACTCAGTTCCAGAGCTTTTTCCGGGTCCGCGATCTTCTCGAGCGGCGGAGAGGCTAGGGTCAGCACCTGTTGGTAACCCTCACCAAACAAGTCCATGACCTCGAACCGGCGATCGAGGTTGGTGATCATGGGTACCGCTCCGCTACGCAATGTGATGTCAGTCATCTGGCCGATATGACCGATTAACGCGTCAAAAAACTCGGTAGGCCAGATATGATTGAAGATGTCCACTTTGCGCATATTGTTTCCTCGACAAGCTTTACACTTCGATGAATACTTTACCGTCTTGTTTGCATACGACGTATGACTTGACGGGATCCATGCAGGGTGGGGCGGTGACCTCTCCGGTGCGGATATCAAACGCACCGTTGTGAAAATCGCATTCAATGTTGAACCCATCCAAATAGCCCTCACTGAGCGAGCCGGGGCCGTGACTGCACAGATCGTCTAGCGCGTAGAAGTTGTCTTCAACCTTGAAAAGGGCTATATCCAAGCCATTTACGCTGAACAATCTAGATTCGTTGTGATCTAGATCAGATTCGGAGCACAATTCTATTAGAGCCATAGTGAAATTGAATTACCTTTAGATTTCTAAGTGTTGCTATCGTACCATCGTCCTATANATATGGACGGTTAAATCTAAATCGTTTTTGACTGAANGGGATTAAGAAAAANTATGCTTTCACGTGAAGATAATGATCTGCTAACTCAAACGGGACCCGGGACACCGATGGGAGATATGTTCCGTCGGTANTGGTTACCGGTATTGCTNTCTAGTGAGCTTCCAGAGAATGACTGTCCTCCAGTTCGTGTACAAATATTATCTGAAAGGCTGATTGCATTTCGTGACAGCGATGGTCAGTTGGGTCTGATCGATGAGTTCTGCGCTCACCGGGGAATTAGTCTGTGGTTCGGTCGGAACGAGGAGGGCGGTTTGCGTTGCCCCTACCACGGNTGGAAGTATGATGTGAATGGTAACTGCACAGAGATTCCATCAGAGCCCGAAGAGAGTGGCCTGTGTAANCGTATCAAACTAACTGCCTACCCAATGATTGAGAAAGGTGGCGTGATATGGGTCTATATGGGGCCGAAGGAGCATATGCCGCCAGAGCCTGANTACGAGTTTGCTAGCGTGCCCTTGGAACAGACATTCAGCTCAAAGCGAATTCAGGAATGTAACTGGTTGCAAGCGATGGAGGGCGGGATCGANTCGTCTCATGTGTCATTCCTCCACCGTTTCACGATGACCAAGGATCCATTGTTTAAAGGTGCAGAAGGCAACAAATACAACCTTAAAGATTCGAAGCCGGCTTTCGAGGTCAAGCAGATAGAGGGCGGTCTTTTGATCGGCGCGCGACGAAATGCAGAAAACGATCAGTACTACTGGCGAGTAACGCCATTTGTTGCGCCTTGTTTTACCGCTATCCCTCCGAGNGGTGACCACCCGATNCATGGGCACTTTTGGATACCCATTGACGATCATAACTGTATGTCTTGGTCTTATGATTATCATCCGGTAAGANCTCTGTCTAAAGATGAGCGAGAGGCGATGGAACGTGGTGAAGGAATTCACGTNGCNTGCATACCTGGTACCTTCACACCGGTCCAGAACAAAGATAATGACTACTTAATGNATCGGGAGGCCCAGAAGCGAGGGGAGTCATACAGCGGTATCGAGGGCTTTGCGATTCAGGATTCATCCGTNCAAGAGTCGATGGGGCCGATTGTTGACCGAACCAAGGAAAACTTGGTGTCTACGGACAATGGAATCATCATGGCGCGTAAGGTACTGAAGCGCGCTGTNATTGCGCTTCGTGACAAAGGACAAACGCCTCCGGGAGTGGCGGTTGAAGAGCAACGTGTTCGTTCCGTCTCTAAGCTGATCTCGCGCAGTGAAGACTTCTTGGAAGCCGCTAAGGAGGACTTCAAAGTCCGAGAGGGTGTTAAGCAAACCTCAGTATGACCGATGGAGCTCCTCAGTCAGTCGTAATAAGCGGCTTTTGTGCCGAGCGTCACTCGGCGCAAGCCACGCAATTTAGGATACAAAAACCGAACAGCTCTGCCCGATCGTTCGCGTTTGTGGTGCACCCCAGGGTGATCGGCTTGTTCGCAGATTGTGTCCAATCTGAGTGTTTTGAGTCTCCGTCGCAGGCCGTTCTGTTTACATCGGAGGGCGGATTCGACGACGTCGATCTGTTGTTCACAATTGCGCCGCCAGACTTTCTGACGTTTATTTGCCCTGATGTGAGTAGTGATGAAAAGCACTTCGGGTCCATCGTTGCCCGCATCGATCGTTGGATGCAACATCGATTCATAACCACCGTGATGGTTGGTCAGCAGCGGGATATGAGGCGCTCACCAACGTCTGCCCAGCTGACGGTAGATTTGAGGCGGATATCGTCGCAGCTGGTGTGGGCGAATGACGGCCAGGACCTCAAGGAGGTTCTGACCGCGTTGCGATTCTTTTAGATTAGCTAATCACGCAGGAACGCTAGTGCGCGTTTGAATGCGAGTTCGGCGGATGGTTGATGGTACCGGTCTTTGCGCGTGTCGTTGAAAAATGCGTGCCCCGCGCCCTCATAAATGAACGCTTCGTGCGAGATGGTCGCGCGCTCCAGCGCTTTAATGTAGTCATCACGACCTGCGTTAATCCGGTCATCATTTTCTGCGTAATGAAGTTGCAATGACGTGTCGATTTTCTTAATCAAAGATGGGTCCGGAGCCGTCCCATAAAACATGACCGCTTTTTTCAGGTCGTTGATTTGGGTCGCGCAGTGGTTCACGACACCGCCGCCCCAGCAAAAACCAAGTATTGACTGATTATTGCTCTTGGTGAGCGTCGTCAAGCTGTCAAGCCAATACTGACTGATCTCAGTCACTTGTTTGCGAGATACGTCCTTAATATTCGCTATATTCGTGTCCACGTCTGCTACGGAGCCGCCAATCGGGGAGAGATAGTCTGGCGCGGCTACGGCGAAACCTTCACGCGCAAATCGGTTCGCCACGTCACGAATGTGATCATCTAGGCCTCGATTTTCATGGACGATCACGAGGCATCCCTTAGGTGACTGTGGTATGGATAAGTGTGCTTTGAGTTCCATGTTTTTACCTCTAAAAGTTGGTCATTAGGTGTGTTACGAATCCAGCAACGAAGGGTATAGGCGCCGCGACTATACAGCGAATCATCAGAAAGCGAGGCCCAGCGAGATGAGTCTCATAGATGAGGATCCGATGGATAGCGAAGATACACCAGGCGGTTATAAATGCCACTAAGGCAGCCGGCGCTGCTCCGGAGCCAGCTAAGGTAGCTGCCGTCGTGAACGCGACTGCGGGACCTGCCGGGACAAGCATGCCTGCGAAACCGCCGTAGAGTATTGGCGTCCATCCTGCGTCCTTTCCAAGGTGTGTTGATATCATCTCTGAGGGGATAATCTGCAGAAGAAAGCCCGTTCCAATGACCACAAGAATCATTCGCGGAAGAAACTGGGCGATCTGTTGTTTAAAGCGCTCATAGGCTCGTTCAACTGAGCCATCATTCCGCCGCTTTGCGACGTATCCCAAAGCGAGCAATAGCGCGACCAGTAGCAGTAGGGATGGACTCAACATGGTCGCTTTTCGTCCTCATACTTACCAAAGATCCAGGCAGCGAAAAGTCCCGCGAATGCAGGTAACCAGAAACCGGAAATGAAACGGAGTCCCGCTTGCTCCGTTCCCAACAATGGGATATCCCATATTAAGATCCGTTGGACGCCCAGCATCGACCAAGCGGTGATGTATGTGATTCCTATTAAATAACCTAGCCCGCTGCTGAGGAACATGTTGAGAATCGAGAACGAACTGGATGGTCCGCCGGGCGTTACCGCACCGAGTATTGTCGCGTAGACGATCTTTACCCATCCTTTGCGTTTTTGAATTGTTTTCTTGAGCTTCTCTGGATCTAGCAATACCCACAGTAATGATGCAACTCCTAGCGCCATGGTGATTCTGGGTAGCATCCCCAGAAGCATCTCTTCTTGAACCGCGAGAGCTGCCATGAAACCGTCCTGCCCCTTTAGGTGGTAGCAATAATAGGCGCCAAAGACGCAGAAGGCAGAGTAGGCGGCTAGCTCAATCGTTCTTTTTTTTGATCTCTTTTTCTTCGGCTGTTTGATGCTCATGGCTTCTCAGTAGAGGTAGTTTTAAGGTTAATTTGTTTACTACGTATACCCTTTAATTGGCGAACCTTCACTTTTAAAGTGAAAAGAATTTGTTATGGGGCTAGGTGTCATTTGTTAGCAGAGCTACAGGCAAACATACCGTACTATAATCATCGAAATTGGGAGAATTATATGTCTGAAAAAACTGACTTGGTTGCTGGTGGTTCCGACGGGGAAGTCGTCTGGGAACGGTGGCAAAAGAAACGAGTTTTCGTGAGGGCGCTCGAGGGTACCTACGGAGAATTAATGTCGGAGNTGTTTAATCAGCCGCGGGTCTACCGTACGCCTGACATGAAATGGAAAGGTGGCCCACAAAACTATGGTAAGAAGGTGATTAATCCTCAAGCCGCTAAGGTCGCCCAGTCCATTGAGACTCANATCGACGTGTACGCACCAGGTGGTTATGGTCAGAAGCATGGTCATATGAACTCGGCAGTCTTTTTCGTTCTGAAGGGCAAGGGGCACGACGTTCATGATGGCCGCCGGATTGACTGGGAAGCTGGAGACGCACTGATTGTCGAAAATGGATGTGTCCACCAGCACTTCAATGATGACCCCGATGAAGAAGGTATCGTTCTTATCATGAAAGCGAAGCCGCTGTTCCTNTTCATGCACATGATTTTCCAGAAGATGGTTGATTATCCGCCAACNACCCCGGTTCCGGGGCACGAAGATTACGCGCCACCAACGACGATTTAATTAGGAGTTTCTGTATGTTTGTTGATCCTACCGAGAGGGCTCGTGCAAAAAATGACTCGATGTCTGCGGATTTCTACAGTCAGGCACTGGAGGCGTCAAAAGAGTTCCGTAAAGAGTATGTGACTCGCAAAAATATCGTGAAGTCGAACGAGATGCCGATGGAGCGCTCGGCTGACGGGCTTATAAAGCACATTATCCGAGAAGAAATGAACACTAAAGAGTGTTGTCTCGATCTCTACATGCAATTTATCGAGTCTGGTGAAGCGACGGGTACGAGCCGTCACCTATCGGAAGAAGTTGCTTTCGTTATTGAGGGTGAGGGTTACGACCACCACTTCGACGTCAACTTCCATTGTGCCGACGAATTCATCTGGGAGTGGGAGACTACGCCTAAGGTGTTCGAATGGAAGGCCGGTGACTTCATCTACATTCCGCCGTATTGCGCCCACAAGCGTTTCAATACCTCAGACAAAGAGGCGCGAATCGTGGTTATGAACAGCCGGATGCCTCGGCTGATGGGGTTTGACTGGTTTGATCAGTTGGAACCCGCTAAGGGGTTCGAGGATTGCTGGGTGCCACCCGAAGATTGATTTAGAAAAAAGGATTGTTGGTGTTCTAGTCACCAACAACCTATAACTTAATGAGATGTGATGATCCGACAGACAGCCTCGTGACGAGCCTTGGGGTCTTCAATCTTCTCGAATTCGTCCTTTAATTTCATCGCGAGACGGATAGTTTCAGCGATTGCGAAGAGCTTTCCTTTTGGCTCTTCCGATACATAGTTAGCTGTTGTTGCTGTCATAGCGCAATAGTCTCTCATGTGAATCAACTTAGGCCTCTAAGTATATGACGCGTAGCAGCAATTTTCAACCTTAGTATGTGTCGAAAAGAAACACTTTGACCATCAAAGCGAGTACGACTCCATCGATGATGGGTGGAAGAGTTCTTCCGCGTCTAACCGGCGGCTCGATAACCTCTGGTTGTGGTGGTACTCGAGGAACTTATCGATGACATGCTTGTTATTTTGGAAGCCATATGTCCACAGCTCCGGCCCGAGCTCCTTACGAACGAAGTCAATCTGCTCGTCAAGGAGCGGCATCGTCATTTTACTCGCAGACGTATCAAGAATCGCCTCGAGTGCAACTTTCCTCGCCTCATCGAACGCCTTATACAGGGATGCAGGTAGCCAAGGGTATTGGTTCACAATTTCTTTCTTAATTCCGAGGACATGCATGATTGGAAATATTTGCGTGTTTTGGTAGTACTCGGCTACGGCGCCGAAGGTATCGGGGAATAGCCGGCCGTAATCCGGGTTTGTATAGAAGTCTTTTGGCGGTCGAGGACCAATTAGCCCATCAATCTTTCCGCTCGCCATTAACTCGTTCAGTGTAGTTCCCTCGGGGGCTTCTCTGTAGTCAAGACCTTCAGGCAGCTGTACCTTTATTTTTTCCGGACGCTTCGGATCAAACAAGCCGCCTCGAATCCAATGAATATCGGTCTGTGGGACACCGTAGTAATCCTCAAGAATTCCTCTTAACCAAACATTTGCAGTGAGTTGATACTCCGTGACACCTAAAGTCTTTCCCTTCAGGTCACTCGGCTTATCAATGTCAGCGTCGTTACGTGTAAAAATCGCGGCGTGCCTGAAAGCACGAGACAGAAAGACCGGCACCGCGGTATACGGGAAGTCTGGATTACACGCGCCGACGCAGTAAGAGGAGAACGAAAGCTCGCATACGTCGAATGACTGGAATCGAAACGCACGATAAAACATTTCCTCCGGAGAAAAGAACAAGTGATTCGGGTCGACGCCCTCGATGTTAACCCGTCCATCAGAGATGGGGCGGGTGCGGTCATAATTGCCTGTTGCTATCGTCAGATTGAGTTTGCTCATCTTGGATTCCTTGCTTAGCTATTGTGTTAAGTCAGCCAACGTTCGTCGTGCGGTTATGCCCTGGTCCACCTTCAGATCGATCCCATTTATCGAGGCCGATGATGGGTTGGCTAGGAACCAGATCGCGTCAGCAATTTCTTCGGGGGTGGTCGTTCGTCTGCGTAGATCACTGTTCTGGATTCTGCGGCTTTTGAACGCCTCTTTGAAGCTTGGTGTGAGTCTAGTTTCAACCGAGGAGGGGCTCACCGTGTTGAAACGGATACTTTTTTGCGTGGTGGCCTGCCTCATAGACCAGAAGATTAGTAATTCTTTTGATANTTCATAGGCCCGCGCCGGCGTGAGACTCTCGACGTCGAGAGAGTTGGCTAATTCGTGCATTGAGGCCTCTGCGAGTTGACGTAATTCGACTATGTTCTCCTCCCATTTGGCTCCAGCGCGGGAAGCTANGGTTGTAACTGANCCTCCGGGCTTGATTTTTGTGAGTGCGGCATCGGTGAATGATTTTGTGCCGAACCAATTTACTTGAAGGACAGCACTATTGTTGCCATCAGTCGGTGCGATTCCGGCGCAATTGATCAGCATATCGATATTTTTGGGGAGGNAGTGGACACATTCTGATATCGATTTGGGTTCTGACAGATCGAGAAACATATAGCTATCCTCGTCGGATGGTTCCCTNTCACAAACGANCGTANATATCCCGTTAGCNTTCAAAAGTTTTTGAGTNGCCCGGCCGATACCATTTGTTGCTCCGGTAACGACCGCAACCATCGGTTTTGATTTCGGCATCAATTTTCACCCGCCAGTTTGTTCCTCAGTGTCTCGAGTCCCACTTTGAGGTTAGATAATTGCTCAGGGGTAAACGCTGTTAGCGGGCGATCGTTGACAGTTTTGGCGATTGGTATGAGTTTCGATTTGAGTCCGCGTCCTNTGTCGGTCAACNTAACAGTCATTTTTCGGCGATCGTCTGAGTCTCTTCTTCGAGTGAGTAGGCCTTGCTTTTCCATGCCGGCGAGCGCGGTGAATGTCGTTGACTCCTTCATTCCGACGGCGTTAGCGAGCTCACGCTGCGTTATCTCGTCTTTTTCCCAGAGCACTCGAAGGAAATGNTACTGGCCAATCAAGATGNCATGCTCGGCTATCGCNTCTTGTAAATTTCTGGTGTAGATCCTTGTGATTTCGCGAGCCAGGTATGCTATCGAGTGATCGGTGAGAAACNTTGATTGGTATNCTGAGTCTGTATCGTGAGNTTCNGACATNTTTGTGGTCACCATCCTAGTAGATTAATAGATGAGCGGTGGATGAGAGAGATGGCTATCAGACCTAGTGTGACCATCACGGCCCTCTCGAACAAAGCCTCTGAGACCTTGAATCGCAGCCTCTCGCCCAGCCAGATCCCGATTAGCATGGGTACACAGATCGCAAAAGAACCCAAGAGCTGTGTCAGGCTGAAAGATCCCAGTACTGCCAGCCCACCATACATTGGTAAAAACCCGGCCAGGTATAGCAACGCGATCGCCTTCACAAAGTCGTCTTTTTTAAGGTTCTCGAGCGAGGATAAGTAGAGGACGAGTAGTGGTCCGACGAATGAAGTGGTGCCACCAACGACTCCCGCCGCGAGACCACCGACGGGGCCACTGATTCCTTCTTTGTTTGGCGGAATTTTGAGTTTCCATTTTGTCGTACGTAACGCGATGTTGATTAAAACGATGATCCCAAGACAGATTTTAAGTACGTTCGAGTCCGCGCTTACCAGGACCTGTACGCCCAGGCTGACACCAATTATTTGACCAAATCCCAGNGGCCAGAACCTTTTTAGATACTCGAGGCTCTTCCTTGAGAATTTGGCTTGGTAAATGTTAGACGCAAGCACCGGAACCGCCATCATTGGTATCACGCTGAGGAGAGGCATGAAAAGAGCGAGCAGCGGGGTGGCGAAGAGTGGCATACCGAACCCGAGGAATCCTTTGATCAGCCCCCCGAGAAACACAATCACAGTGATGATGAAGAGCGCCTCCAAAGAGAGCGACACTAGTGCGTCCATCAGTCTTTGTGCCACATCATTTTGATTTACCTATTATTCAACGGCTTCGTTGACGATTAGATACCTAAGTAGTAGCGTTCTGCAAGTGGGCCACTTCAATAATAAAAACGCATTTAACTTACGGGGCATCCATGCTGAAACTTACATTTGCGTGCCACGACTATGATCACGTTCGAGATATCTTNGAGCCAGAGGTGGTCACCGAGGGTNTAGAGCTTACTCAGCTCAAGCTCCCAGTCGAAGAGATTTTTTTTAGGTTCATCAAGTTCGGAGAGTTCGAGGTCTCGGAGCACTCGTTCGCAAAATACGTCAGTTTGAGATCGAGAGGGCAGGCTCGGGGCGTCGCTATCCCAGTGTTTCCNTCCCGAGTNTTTCGCCACTCGGCTATCTATGTCCGGAGCAACTCAGACATTAGGACCCCGAAGGATCTAGAGGGCCGCCGGGTTGGTATCCCTGAGTGGGGACAGACAGCAGGGGTNTACGTCAGGGGCGCCCTCGCAGANCAATTCGGTGTCGACCTGGGTTCAATCACGTGGGTGCAGTCTGGCGTCCACCAGCCCGGTAGGGCGGAGAAGGTTAAGTTTAATCTTCCCGATTGGGTGAATCTGCGACCAGANACTCAGCATAATCTGAATGATTTGCTTCTGTCTGATGCCGTTGACGTGGTAATTACGGCTCACCCGATACAGTCATTCAAAGACAACGACCCCCGTGTCGTCAGGATGTTTGAGGACCCGAGACAGATCGAGAGNGAGTATTTTCAGAAAACGCAGTGCTTCCCGATNATGCACACGATAGTGATTCGGAACGATGTTCTTGAANAGAGNCCCTGGGTTGCGCAGACCATCTATAAAGGTCTCGATCAGGCAAGANCCCGTTGCGTGAGAAGGCTGTGCGANGCGACTGCGTCTGCTGTCCCAATGCCTTGGATCTTTTCAGCGATGAAAGACACTCAAGCGATGTATGGGGGTCACGACATTTGGAGCTACGGTATCGATGAAAACCGGGCGACGCTCGAGACATTCGCAAGGTACTGCTATGAGCAGGGGGTGGCTGATAGGTTGATGTCGCCGGAAGATCTATTTTTTGAGAATACGTTTGAGTCTTTTAAGGTCTGATCGATGAGTTTAGGTGGTTTTTTTAGTTCCGGGTTCACCCGCCAACCGAAGGGTCTGATTGGTTATGTACTGACGGCTTATGCGGCACTATTTGTACTCTGGTCGGCCTACGCTGCCGTTTTTTCGAGACTTGATGCANTGGTACTTGTGACACTGTTCTTGTCTTTCATGTTGGTTCTCGTGTTTTCCACAATCGCAGCTGGGAGTGAACGGCCTGAGGATGATTTCGATCGGGTCCCAGTCTATGACTGGATCTTTGTCTTGTGCAGTATCTGTTGCGGAATTTATTTCGCTTTNAATGCCGACGCTATCGCTANCCGGATTACGCTGCTTGATCCTNTGTCATTTACCGATATCACGTTCGCTAGTTTGTTGATTATCTTGTGTCTCGAGGTGTGTCGTCGGACGGTGGGGNTACTTCTAACCGGTATCGTTATCTGTTTTATGGTCTACAACCTGTATGGTCACGTGTTACCGGCTCCGTTTGGTCACGGGTATATCGGTTTTGAGCATTTCCTGGATATTATGATTTTTACAACCGATGGTCTGTTTGGTACGCCGCTGAGGGTTGCGGCGACCTATGTGCTTTTGTTTGTGTTGTTTGGGACATTTTTAGCCAACGCNGGNGGCGGTGAGTTTTTTAATAATCTCGCGGCCTCGGTCGCGGGCGCGCGGGTCGGGGGGCCGGCGAAGATCGCGGTCGTGTCCTCGGGCCTCTATGGGACTATTTCAGGTAGCCCGACATCTGACGTGGTGACAACCGGCTCGATTACGATCCCGATGATGAAGAAAATAGGTTACCCGGCGACGGTTGCGGGTGCTGTCGAGGTCGCGGCCTCGACGGGAGGGAGTATNCTTCCACCGGTGATGGGATCGGCGGCGTTTATCATGGCTGAATATACGGGTATCCGCTATCTTGATATCGTCGTGGCGTCAGCGATACCGGCGCTTTTATATTATTTCTCAGTTTACTCGCAGGTCCATTTCACATCCGTTCGGCTGGGGTTGAAAGGTCTCGACAAGANCGCGGTGCCGCCTCTGTCACAGACAATGAAAAACGGCGGGTTATTCTTGGTCCCGTTGGCTGCGATTGTGTGGGCNCTGTTCGAGGGNTACAGCCCAACTTTCGTGGCCTTGTTCGGCGCGGTCGCGGTGATCGCGATCTCGTTTTTCAGGAAACAGACCCGCCTTTCGATGACTCGAATCGTCGAGACATTAGCGGAGACAGGTCGGCGCTTGGCGCCCGTGGCAGGCGCGTGTACCGCGGCAGGTTTCGTGATTGGCGGGATCACCATGACGGGNTTGGCGGCGAAACTGTCGGCTCTCGTGTTTCTCATGACGGGTGACGTTGTGTGGCTCACCCTCATCGTGGCAGCGATCATGACGATCATTCTGGGGATGGGGATGCCCACCGTGAGCTCTTATATCCTGGCGGCGGTGCTGATCGGACCTCTCCTCATAAAGCTCGGCATACCAGAGATGTCGGCGCACTTGTTCTTACTGTACTACGCGGTACTGTCTGCGATCACACCCCCGGTAGCGGTCGCCGCATTTGCAGCTGCCTCTATTGCGAACGATAACCCGATGAAGATATCGTTCAANGGCGTCCAGTTTGCGGTGGGCGCGTTTTTGTTGCCATTCTTCTTTGTCATGGATCCTGCACTGTTGGGGGAGGGATCTGTGATCGAAGTAACTTGGGCTACGCTTAGAGCCGTGCTTGCATTTCTCTTAATCTCTGTTGCATCAGCAGGGTGCTTTAACAGTCCGTTGGGGGCATTGCAGCGATTGATAACTTTCGCTCTAGTCNTNCCGCTATTGACGTCTGTTCTTGCATATCAAAGCCTAGGATTTATTGCTGGTATTGGAATTTTGTTTTGGTTCTGGCTAAGTGGTAGAGCTAATGTAAANTCGGTTTAGCAAAACTGAACAATAAGAAGGAGCGTTTATGCTGGGCATAAGGAAAGTAATAAAAACTGTGGTCGTTGGAACTTGTCTAGTTCTCGCGTCTGTCAATGTGGTCGCCAAAGATAATTATATTTTGGCAGGAGCCAGTCCAGGTGGCTTATGGTCGCTTCTGGGAGCCGGTGTCGATAAGGCTATGCGTGCTAGCTATCCAAATGCGACCGTGACCTATCAAACCTCGGGTGGTGGTTTCGCTAATGCCGTGCAGGTCGCGTCTCAAAAGGTGGATTTCGGCATAATGCATGATGCAGAAGCCAAGATCGCTGCGAAAGGCACGGACCCTTATAAAGCGCCGGTTACTAATTTGCGTGCGATGGCTGTGATGTATAACTTTGGCGCATTCCAACCGATGGTAACCAAAGACTTCGCCGATNAGTATGGTATTTCTTCATATGAAGATCTGAAATCGAAGAAACCACCGGTTCGGTTGATTATTAATAAGCGAGGCATTATTGCGCATAACCAGGCGTTGGAAGTGTTGGCCGCATACGGCATCACTGTAAGCGATATTGAATCATGGGGCGGTAGCGTTCAGTACTCCGGATCAAAGGGTATTGTTGAGCTGATGAAAAACCGTCAAGGTGACATGGTCATGAATAATCTCTTCGTTGGGCACTCGTCGATTCGTGATATGTTGAATTCGATGCCGATGGTCATGATGCCTGTGTCACAGGCGGTGAGAGATAAGGTCAGTAGTGCGATGGGGACCGGTCAGATGGTTATACCAGGCAAGGCCTACGATATCTTGTCTGATGATTACCCCACGTTGGCATTAACAGCAATGCTAGTTGTCAATTCTGATACGTCAGATGATGAGGTCTATAAGGTGACTAAGGCTCTCATAAATAATATCGGCGAGATTCAGGGCGTACATAAGGCAATGCGTGCGCTGAATCCGGAGATGATGGTCAAGCAGAACGCGATCCCATTCCACCCGGGCGCGGTTAAGGCGTACAAAGAGGCTGGGCTAATGTAAACGGCCTCATTCTTGAAAAGGCCCGGAAATCGTCCGGGCTTTTTTTAGCCTAGTTTCGGCAGAGTGTCTTCCAGTCTGTCTCTTTCGAGTGGACACCCTCATAAGACTTAATCTGAGTGTGTTTCAGCACCGATTTCGATCCAAGCGCCTCCCCGCCAGCCTCCATGGTCTTAGCCGCGTCAACCATGAGCTTTCTAAACTCGACTACAGCCATATCAGAAGCACCAAGCGTATCGGTCGTCCTGTCGACTATCGCACCCATCGAGACCCACATGATGATGTCTTGGTTTGGGATACCAGGAACTCCTGTAAAGTTTCCTTGTTTCATCAGGNCCCGGTCTTGGAGGAATCTGTTTTCTGGTTGTCTTTTCGATAACCAGTTTTCGTCTAGATCCTCTCCGGGTACTGAGTGATTAAACCGNCTCCACTCCGNGGCGTCAGGNCAAGTCTCGCCGCCCCANGCGATAAAATTCAGTATCGAGTTCTTGTCATCGATCGGGACGACTACTGTCGTGACGTTATAGCTGGAATTCGGTGGGATCAGGCAGGTAAATGGGGCGATATACTCAGTAACTCGGAAATACTCATTAAGTGTCGGGTGCTTAATTGGATGCCGAACCGCCGCATAATGGAATCCGTAGTCAGTCCGCTCGACCTGCATTCTGGGCGACCTATCAGTCGACGGCCGGTACCACGCTTTATCATCAGCCGCGGCTCCCTCGACCTTTGCGGGTACCATATCTGACGAATGGAGGCTTGAAGAGTGAGACGAATCAATCTGGCCTTCCATGATCTGAGCCCAGTTCGCAGGGATACGGATTTTCGTGACTGAGACCTTGGTGTCAGCCGTGGGTGCGAACGCTGGTGGTTGAAACTCCGGTATGTCGTCCTCGTTGCCGAGCCATGCCCAGACAAATGCTCCCCATTCCCGGGTTTGATATGCGTTATGTCTGACCTTAATAATTANGTCGCTACCCTTTGGCTCGGAAGGCATACCTACACATTTCCCACTCACGTCGAATTTCCAGCCGTGGTACAAGCAGGTTAGGCCACAGTTTTCATTGCGGCCGTAAAGCAGAGACGCGTGTCGGTGTGGGCAGAGTTCGTCGAGTAAACCGACAGCCCCGTTGGTATCTCTGAAGGCGACATAGCGACACCCAAATACTTCGATAAGAATCGGGGTCCCGTCATTTTCAGGGAGTTCCTCACTCAGGCAGATCGGGACCCAGTGGCTCCTCATGATCCTCTCCATGGGGGCTCCATCGGTGACTTTCGTTAATAGCTCATTCTCTTCTGGGGTCAGCATATCAGTCCCTATCTTGTACTATTATCGTTGCGCAGGTTTACAGCACACCAGCAAACGTTTAGATTTCTAATTATATTTACTTAGATATCGAAATCAATGAATAAGATCAACGAACTCAATCTGTTAGTCAGTGAAAAACAAGAGGTCGCAAAGGACATTCTCGAGTTTCGCTTCGCTGCCCCTGAAGGGTCACGNCTTCCTCCGTTTTCCCCGGGTTCACATATCGCGGTNATGACNCCCAGCGGTGCGAATCGACAGTACTCTCTGATTAACGACGGTCATCAGCCAGAGTTTTACCAAATCGCGGTCAAGTTGGAGTCCGAATCTCGGGGTGGGTCTCAGTCAATGCATGCTGACTTGGGGATTGGAGATCCTGTCACCGTGCAAGCTCCAGAAAATAGCTTTCCCCTGGTCGAGGCACCTGAGTATCTATTTATCGGAGGCGGTATAGGTATCACGCCGTTGGTGGGCATGGCGCANTTTTGTGATGCCAACGACAAGCCATTCCGCTTGATCTATTGCGCTCGCTCGGGAGAACACGCTGCGTATTGCGAGCAATTGAAGAGCACGTTCGGGGACCGTGTGGTTATCCACTTTGATGACGGTGATCCAGAGAAGGCCTATGACTTTTGGGAAGAATTTATGATCCCCAATGCAAACCATACCTACTGCTGTGGACCGAAACCACTCATGGAGGAGATACAGGCCTTAAGTGGGCACTGGCCAGAGGAGCAGATTCATTTTGAGGATTTCAATCCACAGAGTGGCAGGGAGTACATAAACTCACCCTTTGTCGTATCAATTAAATCGACCGGTGAAAGCTTTCAGGTTGACGAGGCGAGCACGATACTGGAAACACTGCGCTCCAATGGTTTAAGGGTTCCAAGCTCTTGTGAGAGCGGCACCTGTGGCTCATGTAAGATGAAGCTGGTAGCCGGAGAGGTCGAGCACAGAGACTTTGTTCTCGAATCAGACGAGTGTAATTCTGCGATCATGGTCTGTGTGTCTCGTGGGAAGGGTGATATCGAGATTGACTTCGAAGACTATTGATCCGATCCGAGTCGGAGTGGTTGGCCTCGGAAGAGGTTTCGCCTTAACAGCGCCGTCCGCGCTTGAAAGTCAGTTCGTTAAATTTGTCGCGGCGGCGGCGCCACGCGATGAGTCGTGCAAGGCGTTTCAGTCGATCTTTCAGGGACAAGCATATCCGTCCTATGACCAATTACTCTCAGACTCCTCTGTAGAGGCTGTCCACGTAGCGACTCCCCATCAGTTTCATTCGGAGATGACCGTGGCGGCCGCAGAGGCCGGTAAGCATGTCCTGGTAGAGAAGCCGATAGCAATCTCGTTGGCTGACGCCGAGCGCATGACCAGGGCATGTGAGACGAACCAGGTGACTTTGATCGTTGGTCCGGCTCACTCGTTTGATGCACAGGTGCTTATCGCGAGACAGGTGGTTGAAAGTGAGCGGTTCGGCAGAGTGTTGGCGATCAATACTTTTAACTACACAGATTTTATGTACCGACCGCGCAGGGATGAGGAGCTCAGGACTGTTGATGGTGGGGGTGTGTTGTTCTCTCAGGGTGCTCATCAGTTTGATATCGTGAGGCTACTCATGGGTGCACCTGCGAGTGAGGTATACGCGTCAACCGGTCACTGGGACAGAGATCGGGATACTGAGATTTCATATCAAGCAATGATACGTTTCGCCAACGGAGCGGTGGCACAATGTACCTACTCGGGATTCGCTCGGTTTGATTCAGATGAGTTGATGGGCTGGGTTGGTGAGACGGGATACGTCAAAGACCCGCAGAACTATGGAAGTTCTCGCAAGGCGTTGGTCGACCTGACACGTGACCAGGAGCGAAGCGCGAAGCGAAGCCGAACGTTTGGCGCTTCAGAACTAAAAGCTGCCGCCCCAAACAATGAGCACTTCGGTCCACTGATAATCCAGTGCGAGCACGCAGACCTTAAGATTGAGCCACATCAGATCAGTGTCTACACTGATTTTGAAAAGGAAGTTGTCCCTGTCCCATTGGTCACAAGCCCTCGAGAACCTGTATTTAAGGCACTTTACGAGGCAATCCGGTTAGGGACTCACCCGGTTCAATCTGGACGTTGGTGTCTGGGAACGCTCGAGATCTGTCACGCCGTGATAGAGTCGGCTGCAAAAGGGAAGCCGGTTCACTTGAACCATTGATAACGGGATGTTTCAGGGGGAGGGTTCGTTGGATTTACCTAAGTTTTTGATACAGGACGAGGTGAGGCGTGCGTTACTCGAGGATCTCGGGCGAGCAGGAGACCTCTCAACTCAGGCGACAATCGATCCGGAAACAATCGCGACCGGCTTGTTCGTCGCACGCGATGCGGGCGTGGTGTGTGGGTTACCCCACGCGGCACTCGCTTTTGAGGCGCTTGATTCGCGCCTGCTCTTTGAGCAAAAACTTTCGGACGGTGATCTTGTCACGCCGGGCACAATCATCGCGTCGGTATCGGGGGACGCGAGATCCATTTTATCGGCTGAGCGGACCGCTCTAAACTTCATGTGCCATCTATCGGGGATCGCGACGCTGACCTCGCAGTTTGTGTCTCAGATCACCCACACCGACGCGAAGATGTGCTGTACCCGGAAAACGATCCCTGGTTTGAGGGCATCACAAAAATACGCCGTTCGCTGTGGTGGGGGTTCTAATCATCGGTTTGGATTAGATGATGCGATTCTTATCAAAGACAACCATATTGCTGTATCAGGCGGAATCACCAACGCTCTAGAAGCCGCAAAATCGTCTGCAGGTCACTTGGTCAAGATCGAGATTGAGGTCGATACGCTGGAACAATTTGAGGAAGCGCTGAGTACGGGTGCCGACTGCGTTTTATTGGATAATTTTTCGGTTGAACGACTCAAAGAGGCAGTTCAGATTAACCGAGGTCGTGTAGCTCTAGAGGCATCTGGTGGGGTCAAGCTAGACACTGTGAGAGCGATCGCTGAGTCTGGTGTCGATTATATTTCGTCTTCGCAGATAACAATGTCAGCATCGACGTTTGATATCGGACTCGATATAGAAGTTCGATAGGGATACTTGATGAAGGTTATTAACAACGCAGATGTTTCACGGTTGGTCACCCAAGAGGAAGTAACGAGAGCTCTTGAAAGTGCCTACCAGGATTTTTTTAACGGAACCGCCGTGTGTCGTCCGAGGGTGGACGTGGAAATTCCATCTTCGTCACCGGATCGATTTTACCGTTGGGGTACGATGGAAGGCGGGAGCGTTGGCAAATACTTCGCGATCCGCTGTAAGTCCGACATGATCTATCACAAGACCGTCGGATCCTCTGTGACTCAAGAGAAGTACTGCGTCGAACCCGGTACGTTTTGCGGGTTCATCTTGCTGTTCTCGGTAGAGAACGGTGAGCCATTGGCTTTGATCAACGACGGTGTTATTCAGCACATGCGGGTTGCAGCCGATGGTGCGATTGGGGTCAAGCACGCGAGTCGTGAAGACTCTTCAGTCATTGGTTTGCTTGGATCCGGAGGAATGGCTAAGGACCACCTGCGATCGGTTGTTCATGTCCGCGACATCCAGCGCGTGCTGGTCTTTAGTCCGACGAAAGAGAATCGGGAAGCGTTTGCTGAGAAAATGTCGATGGAGCTGGGCATCGATGTTGTTCCTGTCGATGCACCAGAAGATGCTGTTCGAAACGTGGACATCATCATGGGCCTGACTGACTCTGCCATCCCGGTGATTAAGCCGGAGTATGTCGAGCCGGGTCATCATCTACTTAATGTTGGTGGCGGTGGCGGTATCCCTCCGGAGGTCCAGGCGCTGGTGTCCAAATTCTTGCGGTTCGGTAACACCGACTCTCCGGTCGGTTGGTCGGACACCTCGTTCGATGACGAGCACCTGACCTGGCAAGCGAGGTCAGGTTTCACAGAAAAAGCGATGGCATCCAAGGGGCGGGCTCATGGTGTGTTTGGGGACGACAGGCTCGTTTACTTGTCTCAAGTACTTGATGAAGGTCAGTTCCCGCGACATCCTGCTGACGTGACCTACTCTGAGAGAGGCAATCTTCAGGGTAATCAGTTTCATGCTGTCGCTGGCCTGCTCTACGAGAAAGCGATCGATGCCGGGATTGGTACTGAGATTCCGACAGAGTTGTTCCTACAGGATATTCGTAACTAACAAACAGGTCCGTTGATAGTCTGGTACTGGTAGTATTCCCGCAACCCAAATACAGATTTTTCCCACCCGAGACCACTGTGCTTGTGGCCACCTGCGGGCAGCTCCCCAGAAAATTTTCCCATTGCTCGGGCGGCGTTAATGAATACGCGTCCGGTTTGGAGCTGAGTCGCGGTGTCTTTAAGGTCGGTCAGATCTGAGCCCCAAACGGAGCCACTGAGCCCATAGTCCTGATCATTCAGCTCTTCTATGAGCTCCGGAAGACTCTCGTACTCGAGTATCGGGAGCACCGGGCCAAACTGCTCTTCTTTGACCAAGGTATGTGTATTATCGATATCCCACACAAGTGTCGGTTGGACGTAGCATCCATTAGCGAGGTCTGCAGACTCTAGAATGGTCCCACAAGGACGGATGGTTGCTCCCGTAGCCTTGACCGACTCGATCAGTCCGATCAGCCGTTGCTGAGCGTCTCGGTCGATCACAGGGCCGAGTGTGGCCAACGAGTCTGAGGGCGAGCCCATTTGTAATTTGTCTGCGGATGCGACCAATGCTTCAGTCATTTTTTCTTTGATCGAGGCGTGGACGTAGACTCGTTTGGTTGCGTAACAGAACTGACCCGAACGTCGGAATGCCGAGTCGACTAGCTGCGTAGCGGTCTCCGTGATGTCAGCGTCGGGAAGAATAATCGCTGCGTCGTTTCCTCCCAATTCGAGCTGAACAGATTTTAGTTCAGCCGCAGCCGCTACGGCGACTCTTTTACCCACGGCGGTGCTCCCGGTGAATGAAATTTTTCGGATCTCTTTATGTTTGATCATCGCCTCACCAAGCTCATCCAACCCGTGGAGCACGCTGATGAGACCTGGAGGTAGACAGCTACGCAACAAGTCTAAGAATTTCGTTACTCCATTTGGCGCTCGGGGCGAGGGCTTGATGATGACAGCGTTACCCGCCATTAGAGCCGGAATCACCTTGGCGGTAGCCAGTGAGACCGGTGCGTTCCAGGGAACGATCGCGGCTATGATTCCGTACGGAACCTTCATAATCTCCGCGCCAAATGACCCGTCAGCTCGATAGATCGACGCCAGCTCCTCACGACTCACATCTAGCGTATGTTTTATCTGAGTAATCGATTCCTGCACCTCGCGTCTCACTACTGAGTCCAGCATCCCTTGCTCTGTCTTCAGTACCTCAACGAGTTCATGGAGGTGAGCTTCGATCAGAGAGCCGAATGGTTCGATGGCGGACACTCGTTCCTCGACCGATCGCTGAGACCATTCTTTTTGGATGATCTTGGCCTGCTTAATGACCTCAGCAAGATCATCTATAGAACACACAGGCATCGTTCCGATAACCTGTTGCTGGTCATGAGGAGCCCTAAGCTCGATCGATTCTCGACTAGGAAAATAGTTGGTACCAAAAGACTGTAGGAGCATCGGTCTCTCTATCATCACGAAAATTGTGATACACAATATCGGAGCCAGCAAATCAATTTACAAGGAACCGGGAGAGGGAAATGACTAAAAAGAATATCGGGTTTGTCGGTTTGGGTCGCATGGGTTCGCGGATGGCGCTCCGCTTGGTCGCCCCTTTTTCGGTTCTCGGCACCGACAAGGACACGTCTCTCAGGCGATTAGCAGAATCTAGCGGGATTACTTGGGTCGACAACCCCATGTTGCTCGCAAGTAAATGCCGGCACATCTTTATTGTTGCGGGATCTGAAAGTGACGTGACGGAGATTATTTTTGGTGAACGAGGGCTCGTTCGCGGAATCGATTCTGAGACCACGATTATCGTCTGCGCGACCGTCCGGCCAAGTTACATGCGGGCCTTAGCGGAGCGACTGTCCCAAAACCCAAATATAAACTTACTCGACTGTCCTATCGCCAGGGGGGAGATGGCAGCAGATACCGGCGAATTGTTGCTATTTGTGGGGGGTGACAAGCAGCTCCTTAACGGGTTAACTCCAATTCTTAGCCATCTCGGTAACGATATTGAGTTCTTGGGGCCGATCGGTGCTGGGCAAGTCGCGAAGGCTGTTAACAACTATCTGCTCTGGGCATGCCTGACAGCCTCTTTGGAGGGGTTGGATTTCGGGGAGCGGTTGGGTGTGGATCGTGAGCGGATGCGGACCGCGCTGGAAAAAAGTAGCGGTACAAACTGGGCCATGTCTACCCGTGCCGACGATAGACCTGCACTTTGGGCAGAGAAGGACATGGCGCTGTTTTTGGCGGAGGCTGACCGGTTACGATTTCCGGCACCAATCGCTGGACAGGTTCGGGAAGCCATCAAGTTGTTCAAACTCGATAGACATCTGGACCGGTCTCCAGATGTTGAAGATTTTCAATTTCCCGAGTAGGAATCTTTTCCTATCTACGGTAGATAATTCCACTTTATATGAATTCTGGTGATAACGGCACGACCCGTGTTAGCGTTAGAAAAAATAATACTTAAGGATTGAGTAATGGATGCTTCGCTCCTGGATGTCGCACTCACCGCGCTGTCTGTTCTTCTTGAGCCAGAGCGGCTTTTCTACCTTGGCATGGGTACGATAATCGGACTCGCTTTAGGTATCATGCCGGGTGTTGGCGGTGTGGCTGGTCTCGCATTGCTCTTGCCATTCACTTTCAATCTAGACGCATACTCTGCGTTTGCGTTTATGCTGGGGTTGGGTGCTGTGACGTCTACTAGCGACACAATTCCTGCCGTTTTGTTTGGTGTACCCGGGACCTCGGCGTCTCAAGCAACCGTGCTTGATGGTCACAGTATGGCGAAGAACGGGGAAGCGGGGCGGGCCTTGAGTGCTGCCTATGCCGCTTCTTTAATCGGGGGACTGTGGGGCGCTTTTCTTCTCGGTTTAACGATCCCGGTGCTACGCCCGATTTTAATGAATATCAATTCCCCTGAGTTGCTTGCCTTCTCAATCTTTGGTCTTTCGATGGTGTCCGCGCTTTCTGGGTCTATGCCCTTGCGTGGACTGTCCATGGCGGGGTTCGGAATCCTTTTGTCAATGGTGGGGGGAGATCCGCAGACAGGGCAAGAGCGTTGGACATTCGACACGTTGTATCTAGTCGATGATTTACCGCTTTTGCCTGTGGCTTTAGGACTTTTTGCTTTGCCAGAGATTTGTGATGTGGCGGCCCGTCGGACAGCAATTTCTGATTCGAGTAAATACGAACTTAAAGAAGGTATGTTGGTAGGGCTCAGGGATGCATTCAAAAACTGGTGGCTTGTCGCGAAGTGCGGATCACTGGGTGCCATGATTGGGGCCATCCCCGGACTTGGTTCGGCGGTAGTCGATTGGTTCGCTTATGGTTATGCGGCAAAGACGGTGAAGGATGCGGATAAGACATTCGGAAAAGGTGACGTTAGGGGGGTCATAGCACCGGAGAGTGCAAACAACGCAAAGGAAGGTGGATCACTGGTGCCAACCATAGCATTCGGGGTCCCAGGATCAGCATCCATGGCGCTTTTGTTGGGCGGATTCATGATTCACGGCCTCGTTCCAGGAAAGTCTATGGTTACTGATAATTTGGATGTGACTTACACCATGGTCTGGTCGATCGCGTTGGCTAATATCCTAGGTGCTGGGTTGTGTTTTGCTTTTAGTGGCCAGTTCGCAAAGATAGCGACGTTGCGATATACGCTCGTTATACCCGCCGTTATCTCGATCATGATGGTGGGGGCATACCAGGCCTCCGCAGATTGGGGCGATTTGTTCACGTTACTTATCTTCGGCGTGGTTGGGTGGACTATGAAGCACCTCAAGTGGCCTCGCCCGCCTCTAATTCTAGGGTTCGTATTAGGAGGGATCGTAGAGGACTACATGCGAATCTCTTATCAGATCTACGAGTGGGCATGGATTCTTAAGCCGGTATGCGCAGTGATGTTGATACTTGCGGCGTTAAGCCTACTGCAGCCGTTATTCACTAGGATCTTCATTAAAAAAGAGAAGGTAGAGTTTTTTGCTTTCTCTGGGCCACAAGTCCGATTGATCGATCTGTTCCCTATCGGTTTGGCGGCGTTATTGGGGTGGGCGCTGGTCAGCTCTTTTGGTTGGGATGAAGACTCCCAGGGTGCGCCGCAGGTGATTGTCTTAATCACGCTGGCCATCACGGCCATCACCCTAACCAATGCTATTTTCAGGAGAGGGCTGGCCGGATATTCAGAAGGTTCAGCGCTGGACTTATCCTCAGATCTTGGGGGGTTATCCCGGGGCTCCTACAACCTGCGCGTGCTTGAGTTTTTTTGCTGGCTGTGTGGGTTTATGTTCGCGTGGTGGGTCGGTGGGATTCTCCTGGCTTCGACATTGTTCGTGATCGGTTACATGCGTATTCGCGGTAGCGAGTCAGTTGGCATGACGGCGGCCTACGTCNNNGTNATTGGNTGTCTGATCTACTTTGTATTCGACCAGGGGTTCCATATCGCTTGGCCAGAGTCGCTCATACGTTCGTTGTTCCCCGAGCTTCGTGGAGTTATCCCAACGATTTAGCGGGAGTCAGACTTGGGTACAAGCTGACCGATATCAAAATGGTATGAGCTAAGGCTTACATTTTTGAATGAATTATCTAGGCTGGTAGNTGCATCAAATGCACAAATAAAAACGAGGAAAAATAATGAAAAAACTTCTTCAATCTGCAGTGATCGGTNTGGCTTGTGTTACCGCCTCAGCGGGTGTACTTGCAGACGCCGTAGCAGACTTCTATAAAGGAAAAGACGTCGAGCTCTACATTGGNTACAAGCCAGGCGGTGGATACGATGGTTATGCACGATTGATTGCTCGTCATATGGGGAAACATATCCCAGGTAACCCNAATATCGTTCCNAAGAATATGCCGGGNGCGGGAAGCGTTAAGCTGACCAACTGGCTTTGGGAGAGCGCACCACANGACGGAACGGCGATTGGTGCTGTTTCACGNGGNGTGCCATTNGAGCCNCTNCTCGGNAACAAGAAGGCAAAGTTTTCAGCCGACGAATTCCANTGGATAGGCTCAGCGAACAATGAGGTATCAATCTGNGCCACGACCAAGAAAACCGGTATTAAGTCTTGGAAAGACCTACGGAACCGTGAAGTATTGGCCGGTGGTAATGGTAGTGGATCTGACACTGATCAATTTCCAAAATTACTNAACTATGTNCTTGATACCAAGTTCAAGGTTGTAGGCCCGTATGGCGGNGGTTCAGATGTTGTAAAAGCCATGATAGCCGGAGAACTCGATGCTCGCTGTGGTTGGTCATGGTCNTCAATTAAGTCGAAGAATAANGACCTGCTAGANAGCGGTGATCTCGTCCTACTGATGCAGATGTCGACCGTCAAGCACCCNGAACTTCCAGACGTTCCACTGGTTATGGATCTNGTNAGAANCTATAACTCTAAGAAGCAGACCCAGATGTTGAATCTGATGTTTGCTAGACAGGGGCTTGGGCGTCCATACGTCGCTCCTCCGGGTGTTCCGGCTGATCGTGCGGCGGCNCTCCAGGCAGCGTTCANTGCCACGATGAGCGACCCAGAATTCCTGGCNGANGCNAAGAAGGGTGGATTNGANTTNNCTCCNATNNCNGGNNANNAGGTNGCGGGNNTNGTNAANACNGCNTANGGNACNCCCGANTCNGTGATTCAGGAAGTTATNNCTGCNATTCGCTAAGTNAANAGACGCCGGTAACGCCGGCGTTTTTTTTCTCTNAAANAATTAGATACCTAAGCNTTGATGATTCCATTGATTGCACACGAGGGCCACGAGCATCATCCGTCCATTCAGGGCAGGAAGGCTGTGGCCGACTCGATCTGGGAGCAGGAACATATTGAGCTTGTTACTGTCGGTATCGATATCGGCTCGTCGACGTCTCACCTAATATTCGCCAAGGTTCATCTGCAGCGACGGACCCAGGGATTATCGAGCCGTTACGAGGTGATCAAGCGAGAAATACTCTGGCAGTCCCCGATCAGGTTCACACCCTTCTTGGATAATGGTCTCATAGACGCCAATGCACTGGGTGGTTTCATCGAGCATGCCTATTTCGACGCTGGTTTACATAAACATGATGTGGATTCAGGCGCGGTTATTCTAACCGGTGAGGCGATCAAGCGATCCAACGCCAGAGCGATCGATGAATTGTTTGCGGAGCAAGCCGGTAAGTTTGTTTGTGCGACCGCCGGCCATCGGCTTGAGTGCGTGCTAGCCGCTCACGGTTCCGGTGCAGTCGAGCGCTCAAGGCGGTCGAGAATACGGATATTACATGTCGATATTGGTGGGGGTACCACGAAGTTTGCTCTCATCGATGGCGGTAACATCGTCTCAATAGCGGCCTATGCCATCGGGGGACGCTTGATGGCTACCGATGATGATGGAGTGTGGTCCCGTTGCGATGATTCAATTTATAAGGTAAGCGATGACCTTGGAATAACCTTTGACGATGTCTCGGGAATCTCTGAACCGCAGAGACAGTTAATAGTGACAAGGCTCGTCGAAGTACTTCTGGGTGTTATGAGGAGATCTAGACCTGACCGACTTATGGACGATTTGCTTCTTACGACGCCCTTGTCTTGGTCTGTTGTACCAGAAGAGATGACCTTTTCGGGTGGGGTCTCAGAGTTTATTTACGGCCGTGAGACCCAGCCAATGGGAGATCTTGCGTTTGACCTGGCTAACGAGCTCAACCGTCAATTGCGTGAAGCATCGGATGTTCCGCATATCGCGGACGTCCAACACGGTATCAGAGCCACCGTCATTGGAGCGTCTCAGTTCACTGTACAGGTTTCCGGTAAGACAATCTTCGCAGAAAGCCTCGATTTCTTGCCGTTGAGAAATGTTCCAGTCATCCATCCAAACATCGATTTGTCACACGAAGGTATTGATGTCGGAAAAGTCTCCGAGGAAATCATGAGTGCCTGCCAGATGAGGGACATCGAGAGAGACAGTCCAATCTCACTCTCTTTTGAGTGGAAGGGGGACCCTAGCTATCAGCGTCTGAGGGCCGTGGCGGACGCGATTGATCAGGCCCTATGTCGTCCGGAGAGGGTCGCGCCCCTCGTGATCGTGATTGACGGTGATGTCGGCCGGCTTCTTGGTCGGATATTAAGTAAAGAATTAAATAAAGGCGAAAAACTATTGTCGCTAGATGGGGTCATTCTTTCTGATCTCGATTTCATTGATGTTGGGGAGTTGATTAGTCCTCCCGGCGTTATCCCGTTGGTTATCAAATCACTTGTATTTGATTCCGCTCAGCATGCAGAACATTAGGAGAAGTTATGGCTACTGTTGAACCACGCTATGGTGTTGACCCTTACTTAGAGTGGGTAAATAGAGAAGGTATCCCGGTCGTAGAGGATATCGGTATTGATCTTTTTGAGGTACCCGTCAAGCCATGGGATCGTTTTGGTTGTGATGGCGCCGCAGTTCACCTAAGAGGCCGAGGTGATTTCTCGAGTATGTTCCTCTTTGAGATTGCCAAGGGTGGATCCACCGCGATCCAGCAACACCTGTTCGAGAAGGTTATCTATGTCCTCGAAGGGCACGGATCCACCCAAGTCGAATTGGCAAATGGATCAAAACACCTATTCGAGTGGGGCCCTCGCAGCCTATTCGCGATTCCCCTCAACGCGAAGTATCGTCACTTTAATGGGAGCGGCACCGATCGGGCTCTGATAGTCGCGACGACTAATTGCCCGACAGTGATGAACCTGTTCAATGACGAGTCCTTTGTTTTCGATCACCCTTACGATTTCTCTGTTCGAGCGGGTAAGGACGGATACTTTACCGGTGACGGTGATTTCCACGAGATTCGCCAGGGTAATCACATGTGGGAGACCAATTTCGTCCCAGACCTCGCAGAAATTGAGCTTCGTGCGTGGGGCGACCGCGGGGCAGGTGGAACAAATATTATGTTCGTGCTCGCTGACGGTGTGATGCATGCGCATATCTCCGAGATGCCCGTAGGGACCTACAAAAAAGGTCACCGGCACGGGCCCGGTTTCCATGTCATGTGCGTGACAGGGCACGGGTATTCCTTGCTGTGGTACGACGGTGAACCTGACTTCACGCGAGTCGACTGGAAGCATGGCGTGGTGTTCCCACCAGCGGACCAACAGTTCCACCAGCACTTTAACACGTCGACTAACCCGGCACGCTATCTCGCGACAGGTATCGGCGGCACCCGGTACCCGTTCACGACAGCGAACAGACGTTCCCTGCTCGGTCTGAAACCGGGGGAAAAGGGAGCGGTCTCGACCAGTCTCAAGGAGGGCGGGGATCAGATCGAGTACGAGGATCAGCATGCCGATATTCACCGTATCTGGTTAGAAGAGATGCGCAAGAATGGGGTAGANGCGAAGATGGAAAAATTCATACCTAACCCATGAGCAATCTNAGCTTCAAGGCGATATCNCCGGTATTTGGAGCCGTTGTTGAGGGTTTTGATGTGGACNATGTACCGGCGTCAGACGGGGCCTTACTCAATGANGCGCTCGATCGTTTCGGGGTGCTTGTTTTTCCTGGTCTTGAATTGGCCGAGTCACAGCAGCTAGAGATGGCAAAAGTTTTCGGGGAACCGTCAAAACGATCGAGGCCCTCAGCCGACCGCGCCGAACGTTCTCCTTATGCAGACTTCATGGGCTTAGTGACCAATGTACGTAAAGATGGTGTCCCGATTGGCTCGCTACCTGATGGCGAGATGTGGCTTCATCATGATGGATGTTTTATAGACGAACCATACCGAGCAACCATTCTTTATGCTTTAGAGGTAACGTCTGTCGGCGGCGAGACCCGATTCGTCGATATGCGTGCCGTGTTTCGCTCGCTCTCCGAGGACTTAGTCAGCCGTATCAAGTACCTNCNAGGAACACACTCGTTCGATTATCGAAATATCGCTGCGCGACCCTCCCGAGGGTCCTCTAGTGATANCACTAAGAGCGCAACGCATCCGAGCGTCATAATGCACCCAAACTCAAACGAGCCTGCTCTCTATCTTAACCCTCTCTGTACCGTCCGCCTCGATGGTGAGGGATCAAATCCTTCTGATAANGAAAATCTCCTTGACCTATTATTTGAAGCCATCGACCAGAGTATGGCGACGTTTTCGCATCGTTGGACGAAGGGTGATCTTGTGATTTGGGACAACTGGTCGACATGCCACGCAAGGAATGATTTCCCGGCCGGAGAGACCAGGATGCTGAGGCGAAATATTATCAAGGGACAAACGCTTGACGCGTATTTTAAATAACCGAGAAATCACAGAGATCCTCAGCATGGATCAGTGTATCGATGCCCTAAGTTCTGCGTATCTTGATTTCTCTTCCGGGGTAGCCGTCACTCGACGACGGTCCGACACACTCGTCCCCAGCGGAGAATCTGTCTACGGTTTGAAGACGATGGATGGCATAGCGCCTGGTCTTGGAGTTGGGGCCGTGCGCATAAATTCTGACATCGTCACCTGGCCTAAGGTCGGTGACAGCTACCGGCGGGTCAAGGTTCCGGCGGCGCCCGGCTCCCGTTATACAGGCTTAATTCTGGTGTTCTCGACCGAGACGGGGGAGCCGTTGGCGATCATGCCCGACGGTGTGATTCAGAGGATGCGCGTCGGTGCNACCAGCGCACTCGGCACACACCACTTGGCAAAAAAAAATCCGAAGACAGCGGCTATCATAGGGTCCGGTTGGCAAGCCGGCTCACAACTGATGGGTCTTCTAGCGGTGCGTCCAGAGATAGACACGATCCGTGTATTTAGCCCAAACCCCCGCAATTTGCGGTCTTTCTGTGGGGAGTGGGCTGGACGGCTTAGGCGAGAACTTTGCGCCGCGGGGTCCGTCCGGGAGGCGGCAAACGGAGCCGATATCGTTTTGTGTGCCACTAGCTCGATCGACCCTGTATTTGAAGCTGGGCACTTCGAAACCGGTATGCATGTCGGATCCATCAAGCCGCCGGAGATTTCAAGAAATAGTCTAGAACTGGCCGATAAGGTCTGTGTGCATCTGGGGCAAGGAAAACCCGCCCTCGTTCAGGCTGATAATCTTGCAGTACCAGATCATTCGGGAGACCGAGGTTGGCAAATATCTGACGCCTTTGACTTCGCCTCGTGTACGACACTTCCTGATCTCATCTCAGGAGCGACCAGTGGGCGAACAAATGCTGATGAACGTACCTGCTTTGTGAATGACCTCGGGCTNGGGCTTCAGTTCGCGGTAGTTGCCGGGGTGACACTCCGGTTGGCTGAATCGGCCGGGATGGGGCGGGTTCTGCCAACCGAGCTGTTTACACAGATTGAGCACCCGTGACCTTACTGTTGCCTAAGAGTGTATCTGTGTTTTTTGCATAGACTCCCTTGTCTTGAATTCGTTAAACCAACGACCGATTCGGGGATAGAGATCAGCCCAGCTGATCTCTGGGAAACGGTCCAGTAGCCAATCGAATGTGCACGCAAGACCTATTGATGCCAGAGACAGCTCTTTTTCTAGGCTCACCCANGTCGTCTCGAGGTGAGTCAGGCTACGATGTACCTTGCTGAGCTGGAAGTCTGCNGCNNNTGTTTGTNGTGGNTCCTGCTGCCANNANCTTNCNTGCNTGNGAGCCCGCGTCACTTGTNTGATTNAACAGCGACAGACGGGTCCTGTACTGCCAGAAGTCAGTTTGCTGCTCAAGGCCCCACTCCGGCCCATAGGTGGCTATTAGGTAATCGCAAATGATCAGTGAGTCGTAGATGTTTGGACCATCATCAAGCTGGAGCGTAGGCACCTTTCCTATTGGATTTATTTTCCAGAGGTAATCTGCCGATTCTCTTGGTTTTACAACATGTATTTCTAAATCGTCAATAATGCCAAGCTCGTGCGCTAAAACTCTTACGCGTCGAGCGTACGGAGATGTCAAAGAACATATTAGTTTCATAAGTGTTGCCCTCAACCTTAACGACAAAATACTCTGAAGAGAATTCTCGACAAATAAGACTCGTCATACATAAATGACATTGGGGTAGATTCTACTTTTGATTGGGTCACGATTTAACCGTGTAGTAANGTTAAACAGTAAACTGATGGATNAAAAGTCGCTATGAATACGGTCTTTGATAAAGAGATCATTGGAGCAATGGCGAGTGGAATAGTTGATGACATGCAGGCTGGTTTGTTTCGGTCAGGATATTCGTCGATTATCCGAGAGAGCCATGATGCGAGTTGCGCTGTTTTGCTTAGAGATGGATCGTTAGCAGCGCAAAAGGTCGTTTTGCCCATTCATGTGGGTGCTTTCCCTGCGGTTGTCAAAGGCATCCTCAATAAATTTAATGTTGATCTGATACGCCCGGGCGACTGTTTTGTTTGTAATTCTCCATGGGAAGGAGGTAGTCCCCACAGTCCGGATTT
This sequence comes from Gammaproteobacteria bacterium, assembly GCA_002705325.1. The sequence continues at coordinate 45,850 of PAFS01000013.1, forward strand.
TGCGGTAGCCGTTCCAGTTTTTTTTGATGATGAGCTGGTGGCCTTTACTGCGAGCATTGCTCACAAATCTGACATTGGAGGCTCTGTACCGGGCAGCTGTCCAGCTAATGCAAAAGATTTGTTTTCTGAAGGTTTACACGTGCCGCCGGTCCGCTTGTATTGTCAAGGTGAACCAAATTCAGATGTCGTGTCATTTATTTCCGGTAATAGCAGGAGTCCTGTGGTTGTGCTTGGCGATCTCATGGGTCAAGCTGGCGTGTGTTTTCAGGGGGCCGACCGTGTCGAAGATTTGTTTGTTAGATTCGGGAACGAAGCGGTTTTTGGAAGTTTCGAATCTTTGCGGACAAAAAGTTTATATCTGATTAGGGAACGCCTGCTTGAAATACCTGACTTCAAGGACAGTGCATTTCGGTTAATGGATCATGATGGAATTAATCTTGATAAACCATTAGCGATACGAGTGGTCGTTGAAAAGAAAGGGCCAAACATAACGTTCGATTTTTCTGATACAGACTCCCAGGGAATTGGCCCGATAAACATTAGGCCGCACCTCCTCGATGCAGCGTGCGCATATGTGATGGTTTCGATCACGAATCCATCCTTATCAATAAATCAGGGCGTGCTCGATTCATTTCAAACCATCACAAAAAAGGGAACCGTCGTCGATCCAGAGTTTCCAGCTCCTGTGAATAGTTACAACACCGCTTTACACGCCATAATTGAGGCAATTTTTGCCACATTTGGACAATATGTACCTCGCTTAGCAAGAGCTGATGGTGGGGGTGGNCGGGCCCTTACGTTTGCTCATTCNTTAGAAGGTAAGACACTGATTCAGTATGAACTGTTTGCTGGAGGCACTGGGGCAATGCTGGACTATGATGGAGAGGTCGGATGCCATTGTAATCAGACTAATGGCAAGGTCGGGTCCATTGAAATGCTGGAGACCGAATTTCCTGTTCAGGTGAACGAATTCTCAGTACGAAGAGGCTCTGGGGGCGAAGGGATGCACAAAGGTGGCTGTGGGTTTAGGCGGAAATATACCGTTATGAACGGTAGTGCAACGATAACCTTGCGGTCTAGTAAGCACGANATTAGCCCGCAGGGCAGTAATGGTGGAGAAGAAGGCGCTACTGGATTTTGCCAGATTGATACCGAGGCTGGCCCCCAGGTTTTAGCGACAATGGAATCAGGATTAGTATTGCGGCCGGGTGATACATTGATGATTGATACGCCAGGCGGTGGAGGTTTTGGACAAACGTGATTTCGCGTTTGAAAGAAAAAAAAGAGAGGAGCTCAAAAAATGAAAAAAATNATAAGAAGTCTGGTTGGCGTCTTGGTTGCCTCTGGACTTGTCTTTAGTAGTTACGCTTCGGCAGTGGATTTGACTCTAGCAACCGGTCGTCAGGGTGGTTCGCAATATCCGATTACTGTTGCCCTTGCGCAAGTNATTGAAGGTCTAGATTCGGTCGGTTCAGTCACTCTAAAGCCTGGTGGCGGAACAAGTAACGTCGCTGCGGTTGGATTGGGTCAGGCCGAGCTGGCCATTACACTATCGCCCAGCGCAGTCAGTGGCTTAAAAGGGGAAAAGCCATACAAACAGGCGTTGCCTAATGTGACTCAGCTTTTTGCGTTACATGGCTTTAAAATCACGACGTTAGTGCCAGCAAATTCTTCAATTAAGAATTTTAAAGATCTGGAGGGTAAGCGTGTAAGTATTGGNCCAAATGGNTGGACGATTAATACAATGGCTAAAAAGATATTGGNCATGGAAGGGATGACGATTAATGCTGAGACCTTAAAACCTGGAGATGCTGTCCAACAGTTGAAGGATGGTAATCTCGATGCAATTATTAACACTCCTTCGGATTTATACGCACCATTTTTGGATCTGGCATCTGCGCGAGAGNTAAGATTAGTGCCGCTCAATTCTTCNACNCAAGAAAGACTTATCGCTGAAAACGATAGTTTTTATTTGTCTGACTGGCCAGCTAATCCAAGCTCTTATCCCAAGCTGGTAAACCAGGTTACGACTGTCTCGTATCCCAATGTAATTATTGCTAATAAAGATGCGATATCTGAAGAGCAGGGATATCAGATAACAAAACGCGTGGTTGAAAACTTCGAATCGATTGCCGCGTCTGAAAAGTCNCTGGCTGTGCTAAAACTGAGTGATTTAGCTATTGAAGTAGGGATTCCGCTTCACCCTGGTTCGAAGCGATATTTCAGGGAAAGAGGCTGGCTTTAATTAAACAGACGTCTCATAGTGCAACGCGCTGTTGAGTTGACCCTCGCAATTGCTTTGGGTCTTTTCCATCTATGGATAGGTGCATTCGGTGGTTTCGATGCATCTATCCAAAGAGGTGTTCATTTAGCTCTCGCTATATTGATTTTTTCCGTTTCAATCGAGAGTAAATCAAATAAATTAATGTTCTNTTCAAGCCTTATTGCCAGTTTNGCCATATTTATATCCGTTACTTGGAAGATTTATAATGCGGACTACTTGGCAGCAGAACGTTTNGAGTTTGTGAGCCCGCTCACCCCNCTCGAGGTAGGACTTGGTACCATTGTCTGTGTTTCGATTTTGTGGCTTTGTTTAAGAGCTGTTGGCTGGGTTTTGCCTGCTTTAGTGATCCTTTTCTCTATCTACTGCTTTGTACCGGGTCTCCCTGGCATACTAAATCACGGAGGTTACAGCTACGATTTATTCCTGGATGTTCAGTTCCTGACTTTCGCCGGAATATTCGGAATTCCTTTGAGTGTATCAGCTAGTTACATCGCTTTATTTATTCTTTTTGGAGCATTTATGGAGCGATCAGGCCTAGGAGGACTCATCATAGAGCTTGCTAATCGCGCCGTAGGACACTANCGAGGAGGTCCCGCNAAAGTATCGGTTATTGCGAGCGCATTTACTGGAACAATTTCTGGTAGTGCGCCTGCCAATGTTATGACAACGGGATCCTTAACGATTCCCCTGATGAAAAAAACTGGATATCCGGCTCATTGGGCGGGTGCAATAGAAGCTGCGGCGTCCACCGGAGGTATTCTCATGCCTCCAATCATGGGGTCTATCGCATTTTTAATGGCTCAATTTACAGGGATTCCTTATATAACAATTGCTGGATTAGCACTAATTCCTGCATCCCTATATTTTTTGGGGGTTTTCTTAGCTGTTCATTGGGCCGCCCTCAGACACGGAATCGAATCTAGTGAGCAAGATCAGGCAGATTCATATTGGTCAATTCTTCGAAAAAAAGGTCATCTAGGATTACCTTTGATGGTTCTAGTTTTTCTGCTTATTGATGGCTTCTCACCTCAGTACGCTGTGTCGTATTCGATCCTTAGTGTCTTTGTTTGTTCTTGGTTGAGACCTTCGAGTGCGATGAAACTTTCTGATGTCGCCGATGCATTTGTAATAGCTGGAAAAGGCATAGCCTTTGTGGCACTAACTACCGCCGTAGCTGGAATGATTGTGGGAATTTTTGAATTAACGGGTCTCGCAGTGACGCTCGCACAAACCGCTGATCAATACGTGATTGGTTTGTTTACCAGCCTTCTGCTGACTATGATCGTCTCNATAATTCTAGGGATGGGTGTTCCGCCTTCTGTCAGCTATATTGTTCAAGTTGCTGTAACGATTCCGATGCTTATTAGCTTTTTGAAAATAAGTGGAATACCTACAGATACTGCTGTTATTTGTGCCCACTTCTTCGTGATGTACTACGCGTCCTTGGCCGTCCTAACGCCGCCTGACGCACTAGCGTCTATTGCTGCTGCTGGGATTGCTGAATCGCCAGTTATGAAAACAGCCGTGTACGCGACAAGGGTTGCCTTTGTGGCTTTCGTGGTTCCTTTCCTATTTGTTCTTCGTCCTGGTCTTCTGATGCAAGCTGACACTGATCGCATNTTGATTGATTTCGCGGTCGCTGTTGTAGCCGTATTCTGTACCTCGGTCATAATCGAGGGATATCGAATCGTCACCATAAGTCTTCTTGATAAGACTGTAGCAGCCTTTGTTTTGGCGTTAGTTCTCGTTCCTTTGGATACAATAAATGCGCTNGCGATAGGGCTGGGAATCTTTTGGTTGATCCGAGGAAGAAAAATTAATCAGGCCCGTTACTCATGAATGGATGAAGGCTCATAACTCATGTAAAGACATCAGCTTTACGCTTAACCCTAGAATGAATAACTGGAGAAATAAATTAAATTGCCCACTGGCTATCCGTTGCCCTTTGAAGTTACCTGCCCACATTCCTGCTGCTATCGGGATTAGTGTTAATGTGCTTATGAAAGTGAGTTCCACGGTCATTAAACTTCCTAAAGCAACACGAATTGCCCGCTACCCATCGCGATAAAGTAAACACTGATCGCAAATATAAAAGCTTCTCGGCTTAGATCAATCGCCGTCGAATACATGAGAATAACTGGCGCCGAGACGCCCGTTATTCCTCCGGCTATCCCCGATAGAAATCCAGCGGGAGCTGCAAGGATTTTATTTGAGCTTGGGTGAGGCAAAAAGCATTGAGACGCCTCGAGATAATATAAACGAGTAATATGGCACCAAGGCCCTGACCTGGAATCGCAGGATCAATCTCAAGGAGTATCAGAATACCGATGCCTGGCCTCAATATTGNAAGTATTGATAGTGATCTCAGAGGGAATTGTTATTTCCATGCGTCTCTATATTTGCATACTTGGTAGATGTTTGGAATTACGCTAGGTATGGCTATAAGGACGATCGCCAGTCGAACATCGGTTAAAGCAGTTACAACGGGTACAGCGATAATGGGGACGCCCCCGCCCGAGATTCCTTTACAGAAACCACCAAACAGGAAGGCGCCGACGATTAGAGCAGGTTCGAGGTTGCTAATGTCCAGGATCATGGTCAAAACCCCCAGAGTGAAAGTNGCAGTCTAGTGTGGCTGCCAGCGACTGTTTCGAAACAATGATTTGACGGGTCNCATACGATCTCGGATTAGATTGTCAGGCTTCATCTGTATTGAACTAAACCTATCGGCCGGACTGAAACCTCGCCATTTCTGGATTTTAGCGAATTATTTAAGAAAATCTTTTTACATTGATGTGACCTGCGGCCGTGAATTTCGTTTCAGCGCGACGGTGCTCAANTGTTCGGTGATTGACATGCCGCGTCGGCAGATGAAGTATCCGNNTTAGTTCAAATAAGAAGATACAAGGACGATTNNAAATGACCACNGTATTTGAGGGCCAGATGCTCATCGATGGTGAGCTCGTCGAGTCTGTTTCAGGCGAACGGTTCGATAGCATTAATCCAGTAAACGAAGAATTAATCGGTACCGTCCCCANAGCTAACGCNGACGATGTCGAGAGAGCATATCAAGCCGCNAGGCGNGCTCAGACAGAGTGGGCTGAGACTGATATGGGTCACCGGATAAAAATAATGAATGAGTTCGCNCGTGATCTCGGCTCTAGAAAAGAGGANATAGCCNAGTTGGAGGTNNGAGATACNGGAAATACNATCGGACCGATGAGGCAGGATGTGGTCACGGCGGCTGANCGGATTCGNTTGTACGCGGGTCTCGGGTATGAGCTAAAAGGCGAAACAATCCCAGCGACGGCCTCAGGTATGCATATCACTGTNCGAGAGCCGTACGGNGTCGTCGGTCGTATCATTCCATTTAACCACCCGATCGGCTTCGCCGCATCTCGGTTGGCNCCGGCATTAGTTGCCGGGAACTCGATATTGATTAAGCCCCCCGAGCAGAGCCCNCTGTCGGCGTGCATCCTCGCAGAGATGTGTAAGGAACACTTCCCTGCCGGCNTGGTCAATATCNTGACTGGTGAGGGTGCCACCGGCGAGGCGATCGTNANGCATCCAAATATAAAAAGNATAGCNTTCATCGGTTCTGTCCCGACNGGAATGAAAATTCAGAANGCGGCNTCAGAGGTAGCTGTCAAAANCGTGTCACTGGAGCTTGGGGGAAAGAATCCACTGATCGCATGCCCTGATGCAGACATTGACCAGGTTGCGACCGCCGCGATCCGGGGGATGAATTTNGCTTGGCAGGGGCAGTCNTGTGGGTCGACCAGCCGTATCTTGCTACACGAGAGCTTGCATGACGCGGTGGTCGCGAAAATGGTCGAGAAACTTAAGGCGCTCCGTATCGGCGACCCGCTCGATCCAGACGTGAACACGGGGCCTATGAACTCCAAGAAACAGTACGACCGGGTCATGATGCTGATTCAAGAAGCCAAAGACCAGGGAGCNGAGTGCCTGGTCGGTGGCGGTAGACCAACCGGTCCTGAATTTNAACGAGGGTACTGGGTCCAGCCTACGCTTTTCANGGGTGTTAACAGGTCCATGAATATTGCTAAAACCGAGGTATTTGGGCCCGTGGTCAGTGTCTTTGAGTGGTCTGAACTCGACGAGGCCTTGGAGATTGCCAATGACGTCGACTACGGCCTCACTGCGTCTATCTACACGAATGATTTCGCGACAGCNATGTACTTATCTCGCAANGTNAACGTTGGTTACGTGTGGATTAATGGNACGAACACGCATTTCAGGAATGTNCCNTACGGCGGATTTAAGAACAGCGGCNTCGGAAGAGAGGAGGGACTCGACGAACTGCTCAGCTATACAGAGCTGAAGGCAATCAACTGGAACCCCCAAAACTCGGCCGCACCTGGGTCGGCATGGCGACAAAAATGAACGGTAAGAAATTCTTGAATGAGATTGATAGGCCAAAAAATATCGACGACAGGGTTCGGTATGGCAGTGACGTAGCTGCTCAGATGCTTCGTCGCCTCGGAATTGATTACATCGCTCTGAACCCTGGGGCGAGCTATCGTGGCCTTCACGACAGCATGGTCAACCATCTTGGGAACCACCAGCCAGAGATGTTGATTTGTCTCCACGAGGAGCACGCGGTCGCTATCGCCCAGGGCTACGCGAAGGCGGGTGCTGAGCCGATGGCGGTNGCCTTGCACAGTAACGTCGGGCTAATGCACGGAACCATGGCCATTTTCAACGCCTGGTGCGACAGACAGCCNATGCTCATCATGGGTGCGACTGGCCCAATTGACTCTGCCCTACGTCGCCCCTGGATCGACTGGCTGCACACGGCCCAAGATCAGGGTGCCTTGATCCGTAACTTCGTAAAGTATGACGACCAACCTGGCTCGACCGACGCTATCCCGGAGTCGATGATGAGGGCATGGCAACAGGCAGCCACGGCGCCCAAAGGACCAACCTATGTGTGTCTCGACGCTGCAATTCAGGAAGCTGAGTTAGAAAATATATTTGAGTTCCCCGATGTTGAACGCTTTCTGCCAGCCCCNTCTGTTGGACCTAGCCGCGATTCTCTATCCCAACTCGTCTCGTTAATTCAGCAGTCAAATAATCCACTGTTCTTGATTGGCAGATGTAATTTTGATGAGCAGGATTGGATCAATCGTATNTCCCTGGTTGAGCAGACCAACGGGAAGATGCTGACCGATCTTAAGACCCACTCTGTTGTTCCGAGCAATCACCCTCGGCACGTGGGCGAACCGTTCAATAAGCTTGGAAATGCTGGTAGGGAAGCCATTCAGCGAGCTGATCTGATTGTCAGTTTGGGGTGGGTCGATCTGGGCGGTGTCCTGCGTCAGGCACTGGGTACGAGTCCGGTGGATGCGAAAGTCGTGCACGTGAACCAAGATATGCACCTACATAATGGTTGGGGCCGCGACACCTTCCAACTGCCTCCGACCGATCTTTTAATTGTGGCAGACCCGGATGAGACCGTTCGTGAGTTGATCGGNGAGCTCGGGGTTCATCCAAAACTTTCTGAGAAGTTAGAGACTACTCCCGAGTTCCCGGGATTCGGTGGAAGTTTAAATCTGGTGGATGTGGCTCGTGAGCTTTCGGTCGCGGTTGGTTCGCAGAAGGTTACCTTCGCCGCGCTGGCTCGTGCATGGCCGACAAAGTATTGGCCGTTCAGTGACCCACTATCATATCTTGGCAAGGATGGAGGTGGCGGCGTGGGNTCAGGTCCTGGTCTTTGCGTCGGCGCCGCGTTGAAGCTGAAAGATACAGACNGGCTGGTCATTGGTGTGATCGGTGANGGTGATTGTATGATGGGAGTCAACGCATTCTGGACCGCCGCCCGGTATAACATCNCTATTTTAATCATCGTCGCGAATAACCGAAGTTACTACAACGATGAACTCCACCAGNAGGGAGTCGCCAGACACCGCAGGCGAAATCCGGATAATCGTTGGGTTGGACAAACTATTACCAATCCTGCACCTAANATAGCTCAAATTGCTGACGGTTTGGGAGTGGAAGCGGCTGGGCCTATCGATTCGATCAAGCAGCTAGCGGGGGCTCTTGCTCGTGGAATTGAGGTGGTTCGTGGTGGGAAGCCTTTTTTAGTTGATGTTCATATTGACCCAGGGTATGGCCGCGAGCTGACTGAATCNTCGGNAGAGAGGTNGTTCGGCAAGACAAAANAATTATCTAGTCGCTAAAGCNTATGATTGANGGCGAGGTNGTGATATTGAAAAGGNCAATATTCAAGTCCAGCAGATTAATAAACTATTGATATACNNNTAAANNATATCNNCTCAGAGTNGANCTGTNAGCGCGGTAACGTATTCAGGTCTTGTTGTTAGAGACGATTATATTAACGTTCGACTAAGGCGGTTCTACTCGAACTAAACTTGGTACCGATGCAAGTCAAAATTGGGTTATTGTTTCGATTCATTAAATGGCATATACGAGCTATGGCAAGGAGTTTATGACCAGATACCAGACAGACGTTGCGATCCTTGGAGGCGGACCATCCGGACTAATGCTGTCGAGATTATTATTCCTCGAGGGAATCCGCTCAGTAATTATCGAGCGACAGCCGATGCAGCACGTGCTGGAGCGAATCCGAGCAGGTGTCTTGGAGGAAGGCAGTGTTAACTTAATGCAGGATGCTGGGCTCGGTGATCGTGTCTTGCGAGAAGGTCAAAGACACAGTGGTTTCCGAATCACCTATGGGGACGATGAGCTCCGTATCGATATACAGAAGCTGACTGGTAAACAAGTAACGGTCTATGGTCAGACCGAGGTTACTAAGGATTTATTTGCGTCGGTCTCCGGAAACGGAATAAAGATTCTGGAGTT
>PAFS01000044.1 GCA_002705325.1 Gammaproteobacteria bacterium
TGGGACTGATGCCTATCGTGAAATAGCAAACCTAGCCAGAGTTGATCGCCAGACAGTGAAATCTTTCTTCACTGCCGCTTTAAATTGCGAATCCTACGAGCGAGCTCGTTCAGGAGCGCGAGTCCCCGAGAAATTTGGTAGGGACATTATGGAAGCCTTTGAAAGGCTGTACCCCAAAGCACAAATATTCAATGGTGACAGACCCTTTGGGCTCGTTGGAATGCAATTGGAGGGGGAAATCCTTCAGATCGCCATGAAGCAATTACGCCTCTTGGATGTCTTTGCCTTGCCCATTCATGACGCGATCGCTGTGAACGAGAAGAATTACGAACTTGCGAAATCAGCGATGGAAGATGCTTGGTATCATGTAATGAACCCATTCCATCCAACAGCAAAAACATTCGTCGGTTAGATCAGGCAGCTTATCGCCTCCTCAACGGCACTCACAGCCTCTGCTACTGAACACTTAAAGACTTCGCCGATGGGCGCATCAGTGTCCAGAGCATCCTTGAGAATCTCATGAGCTAGACGCTCTACATTCTCGCCAGACCCCTTAAATTCTCTTGCTATCACCCAAGCCCCTTCTGCCTGTCCCATTCCTTTATATCGACCGATACGAGTCTCTAATGCATTGATTAACTTCGTATGAGGGCGTTACCTCTAAACCCAGCTCATTGATCGCAAAGTTAGTGATTGCCTTAATTGATGCAAAGAGTCGACCGACACTGGATGTACTGATCGTCTGCTCTTTTAGCAACCATTCTCTGAACCTAGACGCATCAGTTGTGGTGTATTTGTCTAATGTTTTTAACCCAAGAGCAGTGACCAAGTACCGAACGTTGCGCCTAGCGGCTCTGAAGAACAACTCACTCCTACCAACACCCTTAATATCCAGATACAGGTTCAGTGCAACTTCAATGGTGGGCATCTCTGCTGTTATAGAAAAAGACTCATTCAATAAGTGTGATGCAGGAACATCTAGGTCTTTAATACGCAGTTTCAACCAATAGTCTTCTAGCTTGGCCAAAACAGCTTTAGATGCCTGTCGAGCCTGTGCAGATGACTTAGTCCTCAAACATAAAACAATGCGTTGCTTTGAGTAATAAGAACGAACGTCCGAAGGAACTTGTTTAGAGAAATAGAAGACACCGTCTTTACGATACGTGTACTTGGGATTTGTATACTGCATTGTCTACCACCATCACAGACTGAGTAGGTTGATGTAGACTCATCAGTGGCTTATGAAGCCTGTGAAGGCTGAGGTGGAGCGGGTAGGGGGAATCGAACCCCCATCACCAGCTTGGAAGGCTGGGGTAATAGCCTTTATACGATACCCGCAAGCTATTGAATCCATCAACCAGTTTAAGAAAAACTGGTCAGTCTGTAATGACCGGATTTGCCTTTTACAGGTATTCTACAGAATTCCACTGTCTTCGGAAGGTGCGCAGTATAACGTTCCATAAATAAAAAAGTACAGTCCACGAGTGCCATGGGCGAGAGGCGCCGGAGTACCCACCCTTAATACAGGTAACCCCGCGCCCAATTTTACTTTTTCAGATTGAATCATGATCTATCCAGTCAATCTGGAAAGGGTGGAACCCTCGTGATCTCGAGTGTATTGGTCGGATATGGGAATAGATCGTATNCACTGAATCCTTTCGTTTTGAATGACGAGCTTGAATCTAAATTGCGAAACAGATTGTGTCTACACAACATTCATCCCTTCTCCATAATCTCACCCCAATTTCTCCCATCTGTTGTTTTGCTTTTCACATGTAATGCNGTCATCNAAAACGGAGGAAACTCAAATGAAGAAAATGATNATTGCAACAACGTTGGCATGCGTGGTGAGTGCTGTGNATGCNGNGACGACNGAATCGAAGATGCCGGAGCATGNTGGATTTGGATCCGGNGCAGCTGTNGGCGCAGCGATCGCNGGTCCCGTGGGNGTCGTCGTTGGTGGAACACTGGGGGCTCTGATTGGCCATGATGTCGTGCANGAGCGTGTTTTGGCGCGTAAAAATCAGGAACTCGCAGATTTGAATCAAGAGATTTCAAAGGCACGTTCACAACTTGCTCTGGTAAATGCCGAGCAGGCTAAGACTCAAGCCGAAATCGTCGNATTACGCGAACTGCTCTCTGACTTATCGGTTGCCGTGCATTTTGATACCAACTCAGCGATGACTGCTGGGCAATANCGGCAGGCNCTTCAAGCTGTGGCAAAAGCCTCTCGTTCGATTGATGGGTTGACAGTCAGGCTGACCGGTCATGCCGATCCGAGAGGATCAGAACGGCACAACCAACAGCTGAGCGAAGCGCGCGCCGCATCTGTTGGGCAGGTTTTACAAGAAATTGGTGCATCGCCGATGACGATCCAAACAGACGGGCGAGGTGAACAAGAGGCACTAGCTGACGGTCAAAATCGGTTTTACGCGCTTGATCGTCGGGTCGATATTCAACTCAGTTTTGATGGGAAACCAGTCAATGAAGGTCTTTATTCCGTACGTTGATGGAAGCGGGGGTGTGGATGCACCCCTTGTTCCCTTCAATCATCAGGCGATGCGAATCGTCCGTCTTGAAGTCATAGGAGATCAAACCGATGCAGTCTGTGAAGTCATCATGGAAATTCAACGAGACCATACCGAATATCATATCGAGCCAAAAACGCGGTATGGTGAGGCTACGGGCACGAGAACAACTGACATTTGAGCTAACCGGAGGCGCGATGAATTCACATATTGTGGTGGTCGAGGACGATGTTGATCAGTTGGCGAATTATTCGTATGCCCTCAGTAAGAAAGGGTTTACGGTATCTGGGTATGAGTCGGCTGACGAAATTCAGCATGCGTTATCTGGGCAACCGAGTCTGGTTTTACTCGATATTCACCTCGGTCGCGATCCTGATGCGGGTTTCGGAATTTGTCAGTGGTTATTGGATCGCTATCCAGGCCTGCCAGTGATTTTTCTCACCAGTCGCACTGATGAAATTGATCAAATCTTTGGTCTGCGTTTGGGCGCTTGGGATTATCTGACGAAACCAATTTCTACGGCTTTACTGGTTGAAAAGGTTGCGGCTGTCCTCAAGCGAGCCAATCGAGCGCGCAATGGAATGGATACGGTACTGACCGACGGACCTTTGATTGTTGATCCAGATCGCGCTCAAGTGTCCTTTCACGGCCAGCAAGTGAGCTTAACCGTCACTGAGCTTGCGATTCTCGAGGCGCTGATGCGCGCTGAAGGAGCAGTTCTCACGTATGATCAACTAGCTGAGCGGACGCGACAGACTGTCGTTACTAACAATACGCTCAGCACACACATCAAGCACATCCGTCGGAAGCTCAAAGTCATCGATCAGGCGTTTGATGCATTAGTGAATGTTTACGGCACTGGGTATCGTTGGGAGTCTCCGCCTGGATGAAATTCAGTTTACGGATCAAGCTATTTTTGTTTGTTCCTGTCTTCGCTCTGGTTCCGTGGCTCGGTTACCAGACATTTCAAAAGCTGCAGCACTTTGCCACTGAAGCACAGTCTGAAGCCTTGCGTGTTGTTGCACAGAGCCTAAAACCCGAACTCGACATATTGAGTCGTCCTGAGACGATCGCTGGGTTGCGAGTGACTCCCGAGCCAATGCGTCGAGCGCCTGTGATTGATGGGTTTTTTGATGAATGGCCCGACACCCCCGATGCATTAGCAGATGACCGAATCCGAATGAAGATTGGCCAATTTGATGAACGGATTGTTTTTGCACTCGAGGTAAAAGACTCAACTCGATTCTATCGCGAGCCATTATTTGGACGATCTGAAGCAGTCCCATTTGACGCAATTCGGTTGCGATTGACNGGNNGATCCTCTGTNGAGGAANTCATTTTAGCTGCAGAGGCCTCTGGTGGATTTGATGCGCCAGTTTCTAGTGATCCGTTACTCCTGAATTCGAAACCACGAGTTCGGGCNTACTGGTGGGAAATTTCTGGTGGGTATCGGCTTGANTGGGAGATGCCTGTNTCTCAGGTACTGAGCCGACAGATTGATTTCATCCAACACGATCACAATTGGATTGAGCCAAGCGAGCGACGGTACCGATTTGGAGTTGAGNCATTGAATGCNAAAGTACAGCAGTTAGCGAGACGACTGGCAGGGGAGACGCGTCAAATTATGGTTNTTGACTCGGATGGGCTGGTCATTGCCAAAACCACTGCGCCNGACGAAATGCCATCTCTATTAGTGTCAGACGCATGGACTCGCGACGTGACAATGACGGAACAAGATATTCGCTTGAATGTGCCCCTGAGNACAGAAACAGGGCGGTACTCGATCCTGATCGCGGCGCCGACCAGTGAAATTGTCGGTGCAGCACAACAAGCATTAGTGACACTCGCGTGGCAAACGCTTGGTGTATTGATTCTTCTGATTTTGGGTTTATCGATTTATTCAGGACGACTGGCTGAACGGATCACGCGACTTCGGCGAGANTTGAAATCGTATCTTGATACCCGTGGTCGGTTCTCGAGTGAACCGGCGTTNACTGATGNNCGGACCGCTGATGAGGTTGGCGAGCTAAGTCGAGATGTACAGCAAGTGCTCAGAGATTTGGCGAGATACACAGCATTTCTCGAGCNNATTCCTCGAACCCTTCGACATGAATTGAGTAATCCAATGAGCACGGTTCAAACAAGCCTGGAGTTGTTATCGGACGAAAAAGATCCAGAGCAGCAGGCTCGCTTACGGGCAACAGCTGAGCGAGGGATCCAAAAGCTCGAATCAACACTTGCAAAGGTCACTGAGGCTGCAAGTCTTGAAGAAGCACTTCGTGATGAAGNGCNGCACGGTTTTGATGTGGCGCGAGTGACTCGAGACGCGGTTGAAAGCATTCAGCGCACGGTGATGGATCGCCAGTGGCGACTGGATGCGCCAATTGACCCGGTGGTGATTCTGGGAAATGACCTTCGGTTTGAGCAAATGCTGGATAAATTACTCGACAACGCCAGAGATTTTACGCCCGCTGGCGGTTTAATTACTGTGGGTATTCGCGATCACATTAATGCGGTTTCGGTCTGGGTTGAGAATACCGGTTCATCGCTNCAAGTACACAACAGNGTNNATGCTTTTCAAATGTTCTCCGGGACNCGCAATGATTCCACGGGGTCACATTTAGGTCTCGGACTCTATGTNGTTCGTTTGATTGCTGAATCGATGGGAGGNCAGGTTTCCATTGGCAATACCGAGCAGGGTGTGCGGGTTGAAGTGACTGGTTTGGACGTCCCTTGATCAGAGCGCTGGTTGGTAATGACATCTGTCGAGAATGCATCAAATTTTCTCGTCTAGAGATCGATAGGTTGTCCGTTCGCAGCTTTGTTATTCTCAGCAGAAGGAGGATTTATGCGCATAAGTTGTGTCCAATATACCGCTGAGCCTGACTTAGCAATCTCTGAAGACAGGCTGTACCCTTTGATGGATGAAGCGGTGACAGCTCGAGCTGACGTCATCCTCTTACCTGAATGCGCGTTGTGTTTGTCTTCAAATCAGCCAATTTCGAGAGCGCAGGCCCTGACAATTGAGGCTCCCGAGGTCCATCGCTTGAGACAGTATGCAGCGGATCATGCAGTGACGCTCATTGTCGGATCATTGATTATGGCGACTGACCAAGGTGTCAAAAACCGAACCTTGGTGATCAACCCACAGGGCATGATTCAGGCGACCTACGACAAAATTCACTTGTTTGACGTGGATTTGGCCTCGGGAGAAAGTTATCGAGAAAGTGCGCTTTTCGACGCGGGTTCAAGCCCCACCATGACACCTATTCAGGATTGGATAGTGGGTCTCTCCATCTGTTTTGATCTTCGCTTTCCTGCACTGTATCGTCATTATGGGTTAGCAGGTGCTGATCTTGTGGTGGTACCTGCTGCATTTACGAAGACCACGGGTCAGGCGCATTGGTCNACCTTGTTGCGTGCTCGCGCAATCGAAAATGGTTGTTTTATCGTTGCCGCAGGNCAGTGTGGTCGGACAACNGAAGGGCGCGAAACCTACGGGCATTCGGTCGTTTACGATCCTTGGGGAGACTGTCTTGGCGAGTTATCCGACGANCCCGGTGTACTGACGGTCGATCTGATNTTAGATCGCGTGCAAGCAGTGCGNTCGTCGGTTCCTGTGATGACTCAGCATCGCGACTTTAAGGCGTGATTCGAAGCAGTTGTCCACGNGTTGAATCAGTCAGTAAGTAAAGTGCACCGTCGGGACCCTCGCGAACATCCCGGATGCGTCCATACTCTCCGCGATACAANCGCTCCTTTTGCTTGGGTCTGCCGTTCTCAAAAGCCAGTCGCACAAGCATTTGCGCCTTGAGTGCCCCTACGAACACATTGTTTTTCCATTGAGGAAATTGTTTTCCTGAATAGAATGTCATGCCCGAGGGTGCAATGGATGGATTCCAGTAGATGAGTGGTTGTTCAAGTCCCTCTTTCTCGACACCCTCTCCGATGGNAGTGCCGATCCCATAGTTGCGTCCATAGGTAATTGTTGGCCAACCATAATTGAGGCCAGCTTCGATACGGTTGATTTCATCACCACCCTNCGGACCATGTTCATGAGCATANAGATGGCCNTTGGAGTCGAAAGCAAGGCCCTGAGGATTTCGGTGCCCGACGGAATACAGTTCTGGACGGGCGTTTGGTGATGCGAAGATTGGATTGTCGGATGGGATGCTGCCATCAAGGTTGAGTCGGATAATGGAACCGGCTGAGTCTGAAATATCTTGGGCTCGGTCGCGTTCTCCGCGATCTCCAATTGTTAAAAATACGTGTTGATCGCTGAGAGCGATCCGACCCCCGAAATGGCGGCCAGATGTCGTTTTCAAAGGCATGGCGTAGAGCTGAGTGACATCGGTGAGTGCTTTGTTGTGTAACCGGGCGCGCCAGAGCTCAGTGCCTGTGGTCTGATCATCGTTAACACCTGACAGCGCCAGATAAANCCAAAGNGTATCCCCGAGGGTCGTGACTTGCACATCCAGNAANCCGCCCTGGCCGACTGCAGTGACCGACGGGACGTTGCCAATAGCAGTGCGNTCATTCGAAGTGAGATCCAAATGNANCAATNGTCCAGAGCGCTCAGAGATCAGGACCTGGTTCTCGTTGATCCATGCAATCGACCATGGTCGGTTGAGNNCAGTTGCAATCACTTCAACGCGTGGCGAGGCGCTGACAGCGATNCTAAACGCCAAAAAAACGGATGCCACAATCAGCAAAAAATATCGCGTGTAAGGAANCATTGGAACTCCGAAANACCGGTGNAATTATGCCGATTGAGGTATCGATTTTCAAGTGGACACAGTAAGCTTTTTGCAGTGATTAAAAAGAGGATATGTCAATGAAACAGTGGCTGATTGGTGGTGCTTTGGTTCTNGNTCTCANTGGGNGTGCGTCGCAAGCGATCGANCNGATGAATAGNGGGCTCGATTTTGCGATGAGTCAAAACNTCAGTCATCTCATCGATGCGCTTGGNCAACCAGCTGAGACAAGCGACGATGCCGACCGAACTCGATATCGCTGGTTTAAAGAAAGTCACATCGAGCCCTGTAATGTTNAGGTTTGGGCTGATGCGGACGGGATTGTGCGAAAAACCAGTTGGAGTGGCTATCNGGGAGCATGTGAGTCGTTCGCTGAGGGATTGACTCGTGTGTATCCATTGAAATAGGGGCTGAGTCTCGATCGCGTCGGTCGTTGCCATCCTGTCTGTGGGAAGATCTTGTGTGCGATNAATTTCGTATGGATGATTTGCATTGGTCGTTGATGGGAGTTCCGGTCANAACTCCACTTAGCGAGCGGACGAGCAAGTAGATCGCNNAGTTGATGACCTGCGAGATTCGGTTGTTTGGAGATAAATAAAGGCTCGATCGGGAACCGACTAAAATCTGGCTGTTGGTGTNCGAGCGGATTGGCCCGTGTGAGGATCTGTTGGAATTNGATCTGTGCGGCACGATCGTGCCGTTTACCACGGNTTTCGAAGATCACTTGGGTGCGTCTATGAGCTTGGTGATTNAGTGTTAGAAATTGGNGGGTACGTTCGAGGCAGAAGCGAATGGCGAGATCATAGGAGTAAAANNGATGCGCATAACGCCTCGATAATGCGACCTTATCGATACATGCGCTGACCACTGAGGTTTCGGTTTNATCGATCCANGCAAGCNGTTCGATCATCCAGCGTTGANNGACCGACTGATCGCGCAACCNCGCAAANACGNCAGTTTTCCNCCGNATCTNTGATTCGTGAAGGATCAGGTCGGTATGGCCAAAAAAATTCCTCTTTGAGTCCTCTTAAGTTGGGTACGACGTGGTCGAGGTAGTGATCCTTTTTTATGATACAGAACACAAGATTCACCATCGGGAATCGGGGATCAATCGGATCCAGACATGCATCCCCCGAATCGTCAACGAAGATCACGTAATCGCCTAACGTTGAAGAAGGCGAGGCAGGTTCGGGCTGTTGAATATCGGCTCTAGCCCCCGCAATAGCTGGGTTCTTCGTCAATCGTGTCAAATTCATTGCGCGCCTCCATCAATTGAGGTTAGAACAAACCAATCGAGACACCATCAATCTGCAGGTGATGTGTTACAGCATTGTCAGTGCATTCAATTTTCTTTTTTGCAGTTGCGAAAAAATGGTCGAAATATTGGTTTGAGTCTGGCGAAACGTTGCAAGTCTTCCTATAATCCAACCGCTCAAAACACTTTGGTTTTTATGCCATTACGTTTGAACACCTTCCAAAAGGGTCACAAATTCAAGGTAGGAATGGACTCGATGATCGAGATCAAAACCGGGTTAGATTTGCCCATCAAAGGATCACCAAAACAGGAAGTCGGGGTCAGTCAAGCGGTCACCCGCGTTGCTTTGATTGGGTCTGATTATCCTGGAATGAAGCCCACAATGTTAGTGAAAGAGGGCGATCGGGTAAAACTCGGTCAACCACTGTTCTCTGATAAAAAGAACGAAGGCGTCATGTTCACGGCTGCAGGATCTGGGACAGTGGTGGAGATCAACCGTGGGGAGCGTCGCGTCTTCCAATCAATAGTGGTTGAGCTGGACGGAAAAGACACCGCTGTCAAATTCAAAGCGCATCAAGATCTCAGTGCGTTGACACGCGAAGCAATTGTCGATGAGTTGGTTGAAAGTGGTTTATGGACCGCGCTTCGTCGCCGGCCTTATGAAAAGATTCCTGCGATTGACGCCATTCCACATTCGATTTTTGTGAACGCAATGGATACCAATCCACTGGCTGCCGATCAGGCAATTGCGATCGCTCGGCAACCTACGGCCTTTGTTGACGGTATCTCAGTCATCTCGAAATTAACAGAAGGTACTGTCTTTGTTTGCCGTGATCCGAAGATCTCGTTTGATGCTGGGTTAGCGCAAGTTGAAACGTTTTCTGGTAAGCACCCTGCGGGACTGGTAGGGACCCATATCCATCATCTTGATCCGGTCGGTGAAGGTAAAGAAGTGTGGCATGTGTCTGCGCAAGACGTGATCGCCATTGGCCGTTTGTTGAAAGAAGGCATTTTGGCGACAG
This sequence comes from Gammaproteobacteria bacterium, assembly GCA_002705325.1. The sequence continues at coordinate 9,560 of PAFS01000044.1, forward strand.
AGCGAGTTGTGAGTCTGGCGGGACCATCAGTGAATTCGCCTCGTTTGGTTCTGACTCGAGTCGGCGCGTCGTTAGACGAGTTGACCACAGGTGAATTGGTCGATGGATCGCATCGGATCGTTTCAGGCTCAATCTTGGGCGGTCGCACATCTTCCGGCGTTTATGGCTATCTTGGACGTTACCACCAACAAATTTCAGTGCTCGAAGAGGGCACCCACCGCGTACCATTCGGGTGGTTATCGCCAGGGACTAACAAGCATTCCGTGATGGGGATTTACTTGTCGAAATTAGTACCCACTAAGTTAGTAGACTTTACGACCAACACCAACGGCTCGCCGCGTGCCATGGTGCCGGTTGGGACGTACGAAAAAATAATGCCGCTCGATATCCTGCCAACGCAGTTATTGCGGTCGTTAATCGTTGGCGATACGGATATGGCGGTCAAGCTTGGGGCGCTTGAGCTTGCTGAAGAAGATCTCGCGCTGTGCACCTACGTGTGTCCAGGCAAATACGAATATGGACCAATCCTTAGGGATAATTTAACAACAATCGAGTTGGAGAGTTGAAGATGTCACTACGTGCATATCTCGACCGCATTGAGCCAAATTTCCACCCTGGTGGAAAGTATCAAAGATTCTATGCGCTCTACGAAGCTGTGGACACCATTTTTTATGCACCCGGGACGACCACGAAGTCGACTGCACACGTGCGGGATGGAATTGATTTGAAACGCATCATGATCACGGTTTGGTTTTGCACCTTCCCGGCGATCTTCTTTGGTGCATTCTTCTTGGGGCAAAACGCCTCAGAAGCGATCGCTGCGGGCGCAATCGCACCGGACGGACTGCGTGGCGCGTTTATCGAAGGCCTCGCCGGCGCTGAATATTGGAACAACCCATCGACCTGGTCGAATCTGGTCTATGGTTTCGCTTTCTTCCTGCCGATTTATGCAACGGTATTCTTCGTCGGTGGTTTTTGGGAAGTGTTGTTTGCCTCAGTTCGCGGGCATGAGGTGAACGAAGGCTTCTTCGTGACGTCGATCCTTTTCTCCTTAACGTGTCCACCAGATTTGCCGCTCTGGCAGGCTGCGCTTGGAATCACCTTCGGGGTGGTTGTCGGCAAGGAAGTCTTTGGTGGTACTGGTAAGAATTTCTTAAACCCAGCATTGACGGGTCGTGCCTTCCTGTATTTCGCATACCCAGCGCAGATCTCGGGCGATGCGGTTTGGGTCGCCGCTGATGGCTACACGGGTGCGTCAGCTCTCGGCATGATGGCGCAAGGTGGAGTGGACGCATTGGCATCAGCCAACCAAGTGATTTCGAACTTCACATGGTTTGATGCGTTCATTGGCAACGTACCCGGGTCGATTGGCGAGGTATCGACGCTCGCGATTCTGATCGGAGGCGCTGTGCTTTTGGTGATGGGTATCGCCAACTGGCGGATCGTTCTTGGTGTGTTCTTAGGCATGGTCCTGACATCGCTTCTGTTTAACATGATCGGTTCAGATACCAACCCAATGTTCAGTGTTCCCTGGTATTGGCANCTCGTGGTTGGTGGGTTTGCATTCGGTATGATCTTCATGGCGACAGATCCCGTCTCTGCATCCATGACAAATGCCGGTAAATATTGGTATGGCGGNCTCATTGGATTGATGGCCNTACTGATCCGAGTNGTGAATCCTGCATTCCCGGAAGGAATTATGCTGGCNATTCTGTTCGGTAATCTNTTTGCNCCNTTGATNGATCACTTTGTGGTTCAGGCGAATATCAAGCGAAGGGAGTTGCGTAGTGTCGTCCAGTAACGAATCGATACAAAAAACGGTTACCGTTGCACTGNTGCTNTGCNTGGTGTGTTCTGTTGTGGTGAGCGCTTCGGCCGTGATTTTNCGTCCAGCGCAAGCGGTGAACGAACAAGCCAACATGCAAATGAATATCTTGCAGGCTGCAGGGCTGTANGATCCCAAACAAACGGTCCAAGAACAATTTGAATTGGTCTCGACCCGTCTTGTGAATCTGGAAACTGGTGAGTTTGNNGAAGGNATGGATGCTGATGGTTACGACCAACGCAAAGCAGCCAAAGATCCATCAACGAACCGTGTGTTATCGGGTGAGGAAGACATCGCTCTGATCAAGCGGCAAGCGAAGGTCGCGAAAATTTATCTGATTGAGTCTGGTGGCAACATCGAGAAGATTATTCTTCCGATTCATGGATACGGGCTGTGGTCAACCCTGTACGGTTTCATGGCGCTCGAAGGCGATGCGAATACAGTGGCTGGCTTGGGTTTCTATGAGCATGCGGAAACGCCAGGCNTNGGTGGTGAGGTTGATAACCCAAACTGGAAAGCGCAGTGGGCCGGAAAGCAAGTCTACGATGGTGACGACGTGGCACTCCGCTTGGTGAAGGGCGGGGCCGATCGCTCAGATAGTTATGGCGTTGATGGATTATCAGGGGCAACGATCACTTCGCGAGGCGTTGATAATCTCGTAAAATTCTGGATGTCGGATGCGGGGTTCAAGCCGTTTCTGGATAATGTTAAACAAGGACGGATCTAATGGCGAAAACCAAGGAACTGTTGTTCGACCCGGTCGTCAACGATAACCCCATCGCACTTCAGGTACTGGGTATTTGTTCTGCGCTTGCTGTGACATCAAGTATGTCTGTTGCCTTCGTTATGTCATTGGCGGTAATTGCTGTGACCGCATTTTCTGGTTTGTTTGTTTCTGTGATTCGGTCACAAATCCCGAGCTCGATTCGTATCATCGTACAAATGACCATCATCGCGTCCTTGGTGATCGTGGTTGATCAGATCTTAAAAGCGTTCGCTTATGAAATTTCGAAACAACTCTCAGTCTTCGTCGGTTTGATCATTACCAACTGTATCGTTATGGGACGCGCCGAAGCGTTCGCGATGAAAAACGGTCCAGTCGAGTCGTTTATCGATGGGATTGGAAACGGGCTCGGATACAGTGCCATTCTTATGGTCGTTGGTTTCATCCGCGAATTGTTTGGTTCAGGCTCATTGTTCGGTATTGAGATTCTGACCAAGGTGACTGAAGGGGGCTGGTATTACACCAACGGAATGATGTTACTGCCGCCATCTGCATTCTTTATCATCGGCTTCATCATTTGGGGTATCCGCGCTTGGAAGACCTCACAGGTCGAAGTGGACGAATTTAAGATCGCGCCAAATAGTAAGATGAAGGAGGCCTAGGATGGAGCATTTTATCAGCCTCTTCGTTAAGGCGATTTTCATTGAGAACATGGCGCTCGCATTCTTCTTGGGGATGTGTACTTTCCTGGCGTTATCGAAGGATATTAAAACCGCTGTTGGTCTCGGCGTTGCCGTCATCGTGGTGCTCGCCATCACAGTCCCGGTCAACAATTTGATCCTGACTGGCCTACTCCAAGAAGGTGCATTGACCTGGATCTCGCCTGAATTGGCAAGCGTCGATCTGCGGTTTTTGGGTTTGCTGTCATACATTGGGGTGATTGCAGCGCTAGTGCAGATTCTTGAAATGTTTTTGGATAAATATGTGCCTGCACTCTACAACGCGCTTGGCGTGTTTTTGCCACTGATTACCGTGAACTGTGCCATCTTGGGTGCGTCGCTGTTTATGGTTGAGCGTGAATACAATTTTGGTGAGTCTGTCGTCTATGGCTTAGGCGCAGGCGTTGGTTGGGCTCTTGCAATCACCGCATTGGCAGGTGTGCGTGAGAAATTAAAGTACTCGGACGTACCGGATGGCCTCAAGGGATTGGGTATTACGTTTATTACAGTTGGACTGATGTCTTTGGGCTTCATGTCTTTCTCTGGCGTATCACTCTAAGGAGCGTAGAAAGTGGAAAATATGACCATTATTCTGGGCGTGATGATGTTTACNGTGGTCGTCATCGGCCTGGTTGCAGTCATTCTTGCTGCCCGTTCAAAGCTCGTCTCAACCGGAGATGTCACGATTACCATCAATGACAACCCGGACCAGAGCATCAAAGTCTCCGCCGGCGGAAAATTAATGAATACACTCGCCGATGCTGGGATTTATCTGCCTTCTGCGTGTGGAGGTGGCGGTTCTTGCCAGCAGTGCAGTTGTATTATTAAGTCGGGTGGAGGGGATATCCTGCCGACCGAGGCGTCTGCATTTACCAAAGGTCAGGTCAAAGAAGGCTGGCGTTTATCGTGCCAGGTCGCTGTGAAGCAAGACATGAACATCGAAGTGGAGCCTGAACTGTTCGGTGTAAAGCGCTGGGAATGTGAAGTGGTATCCAATCCCAACGTGGCCACATTCATCAAAGAATTGACGTTGAANCTTCCTGAAGGGGAGAACGTNGACTTTCGGGCGGGCGGTTACGTGCAGCTTGAGGTACCACCGCATCATGTGAAATTCTCTGACTTCGAGGTCGAAGATGAGTACCGTGGGGATTGGGAGCGCTTTGGCTTCTTTAATCTCGAATCAAAGGTGAACGAAACTGTTGTTCGTGCCTACTCAATGGCGAATTATCCTGAAGAAAAAGGCGTGGTGAAGTTCAATATTCGCATTGCAACGCCTCCTCCAGGAACCGACTTACCNCCAGGGCAGATGAGCTCGTATACCTTTAATCTGAAGCCTGGCGATAAGATCAATGTATTTGGTCCGTTCGGTGAGTTTTTTGCCCGAGATACTGATAATGAAATGGTGTTCATTGGTGGTGGNGCAGGGATGGCNCCCATGCGTTCACATATTTTTGATCAGCTAAAGCGTTTGAACTCAACGCGGAAGATCTCGTTTTGGTATGGCGCTCGCTCACTGCGAGAAGTCTTTTATGAAGATGAGTATGATCAGTTAGCGAAGGAAAATGAGAACTTCGAATGGCATCTCGCCTTATCAGATCCTCAGCCTGAGGATNATTGGACAGGTGAAACTGGCTTTATCCATAACGTGGTGCTTGAAAACTATTTGAAGGACCATCCGGCACCTGAAGATGTTGAATACTACATGTGTGGGCCCCCAATGATGAATGCTGCGGTGATCAAGATGTTGAAAGATCTTGGGGTCGAAGATGAGAACATCATGTTGGATGACTTCGGTGGCTAGCTCGCTGGGTGTCTTAAAAAATGCCGCCGTCATGGCGGCATTTTTCGTATTGGCATTGGCTGCCGGATGTTCGCAAGAGCTTGAGATTCAAAAGCTCTCCGGAAAAACGATGGGAACCACGTGGTCAGTTGTGATTGCCAATCCGATCGCATCACACGATCAAATTGCGTTGCAGGCGGAGATTGAATCATTACTGGTTGAGGTGAATCGACAAATGTCGACCTATGACGCGAGCAGTGAGATTTCTCAATTCAATCAATCAGAGGATCTGAATACTTGGTTTCCAGTGAGCGATCTGTTTGCGATAACGACGGCTAAGGCTCTCGGATTTTCAGATATTTCCAATGGGGCTTTTGATCCGACCGTCGGCCCTATCGTCAATTTATGGGGTTTCGGACCTGATGCGGGCGTTGAGGCCTTTCCATCGGATGCGCTCATTGAAGAGACAAAGGCACAAACCGGCTTTTCTGCTATTTCGGTTCGAGCTCCCGAGGCGGATGGGGGTGCTGCCATCATGAAACGATCTCAACGGCGCCTCGATTTGTCTGCCATCGCCAAAGGACTGGGTGTTGATCAGCTGTACGAGCTCCTTGATGATCAGGGCTATGCCAATTTTCTCGTGGAAATTGGTGGTGAAATCCGGGTGAAGGGTGATAAAGACGGCCTTGGTTGGAAGATCGCGATTGAGAAACCACTGAAAAGCGAACGTGCAGTCGAACAGCTGTTGTCGCTCAAAAATGTGGCTCTGGCGACCTCAGGCGATTATCGTAACTACCGAGAGATTGATGGCGTCGCCTATTCGCATACCATCGATCCGTCGACGGGTCGCCCGGTGACCCATCANTTGGCATCAGTCACAGTTGCTGATTCGGAATGCGCGATGGCTGATGGTTGGGCAACGACACTGTTGGTCTTGGGCCTAGAGAAAGGATTTGAGTTGGCAGTATCGCGGAATCTGCCAGCACTGTTTATTGAACGTTCTGACAACGGTTTTGTGGTGAAACAAACGCCACGGTTCGAGCGGTTACTAGCGGGAGACGCAGAATGATGATTGGCCTATTTCTCACTGTTTTTGGGGTGTTTGCGTTCTTGGTCGCCATCATGGCGGTCGGTGTCATGATGGGACGCCGTCCGATTTCAGGCAGTTGTGGTGGGATTGGACGGATTACAGGCGAAGAGAGTGAATGCGCCATTTGTGGTGGTGACCCGATCAAGTGTGAGCAGGCAATCAATGATAAGAGCGTTGTCGGTGTATCGACTGTGAAGGACGCATCGCGACGTCGAATGAATAACAAGGTGACCGAAGTCTGATGAACGATGACACGTTTGGCCGTCAATTGATTGAGCTGTCATGATGCAACAGCGGGTTTTGGTGACCGGCGGCGCCGGCTTTATCGGATCTGCTGTGGTGCGGTACTTGATTGGTGAAACGAAAGCATCGGTATTGAACGTCGATAAGCTCACCTATGCGGGTAATCTCGATTCACTGGTGACTATTGCTGATTCGCCTGACTATCAGTTTGCTCATTCCGACATCTGCGATCGTGACGAAATGCAACGTCTGTTTGACGACTATCAGCCGACTCACGTCATGCATCTGGCAGCAGAGAGCCATGTTGATCGATCCATNGACGGTCCGTCCGCTTTTATCAAAACCAACATCATGGGCACGTATACGTTGCTTGAAGTCGCACGGCACTATGTTGCTCAANTGCCAGGTGACGCNCGTGACGCATTTCGATTCCACCATATTTCAACCGATGAGGTGTATGGNGATTTAGTTGGCGTCGATGCNCTCTTNACTGAAGACNCTCCGTATCAGCCAAGCTCACCCTATTCGGCATCAAAGGCATCGAGTGATCACTTGGTGCGATCTTGGCACCGAACATATGGGCTCCCAGTTGTGATCACGAATTGTTCCAACAATTATGGTCCGTATCATTTTCCCGAGAAATTGATTCCATTGGCAATTTTAAACGCCATTGAAGGGAAGCCGATTCCTGTTTACGGACGTGGTGATCAAATCAGAGATTGGCTCTACGTTGAGGATCACGCTCGCGCTCTGGTCAAGGTTGTTTTCGAAGGAACCGTCGGTGAGACCTACAATATCGGTGGTCATAACGAACGGACGAATCGACAGGTGGTTGAAACACTCTGTGANNTATTGGATGCGCNTATTGAACAGAAACCTCAAGGGCTNNANAGTTTCCGAGAGCTGATTCGGTTTGTGGCCGACCGACCCGGTCATGATCAGCGNTATGCAATTGATGCATCGAAAATTGAGGCGACACTTGGCTGGACTCCTGTGGAAACGTTTGAATCAGGGCTCTCCAAAACGGTAGATTGGTTTTTGGCCAATGAAACTTGGTGGCAACGGGCACGGAGTGGCGCCTATCGAGGCGAGCGCCTCGGTCTGCTTTAGCGCGTCGATTGGAATCCACCAACGGCGGATGCGTCCGAATTCCTNNGATTAATAGTCACCTAATTCAGCGCACATTCAGTATAATTATCGGATGAAATTAGAAAACTTACTTCGAGAATCCTTGGTCCTTGCGCTCAATCCATCAGTCTGTGATTTGGATAATGAGAGTCATGGTCATAACGTCCCAAAAAATTCAGAAACTCATTTTCGGCTTGTCATTGTCTCAGACGCATTTGATGGGTTATCACGTGTTGAGCGCCATCGACTGGTCTATAAAGCGGCTGATGAAGCACTCAAGCAGGGCGTGCATGCTTTGGCGATGCAATGCTTCACAGAGTCTGAGTGGGCAGACAGCCCTGAACGCCTGTCATCGCCACCCTGTCATGGTGGGATGAAGAAGGATCCACGATGAACCAGTTGGTTGTCGCTGCCCTGTATCAGTTTGTCGAGCTCCCTGATTATCGGACGATCAGGTCCCCATTGCTGGACACCTGCATGAGTCATGGATTAAGGGGCACGCTGTTGCTCGCTGAAGAGGGAATCAACGGGACCATTGCTGGGACTCGTGAGGGAATTGATGCGGTCAAACAATGGCTCGACGCCGATGGGCGTTTTGATCGCTTGGAATACAAAGAGTCATTAATGGAAGCTGAAGGTGTGCCGTTTTATCGCATGAAGGTCAAAATCAAAAAAGAGATCGTCACACTNGGTGTTCCGGGGATCAGNCCAAAAATGANGGTCGGACNNNATGTGATGNCNGAAGNTTGGAACGCGCTAATTAGTGATCCAGAAACCATCACCATTGATACCCGTAATGACTACGAATACGAAGTCGGCACCTTCAAGGGTGCGATCAATCCGGAAACCAAGGCGTTTCGTGAGTTTCCACAGTGGGTGGCTGACAATTTAGATCCCAAGAAGCATAAAAAGGTAGCCATGTTTTGCACCGGAGGGATTCGTTGCGAAAAATCAACAAGTTATCTACTCGAGCAAGGCTTTGAAGAGGTCTATCACCTCAAGGGCGGAGTGTTGAATTACTTCGAACAAGTGCCNCANACCGAGAGTACATGGGAAGGCGAATGTTTCGTTTTTGATAACCGCGTCACGGTTAACCATCAACTCGAACCTGGTGAATTTGATCAATGCCATGCTTGCCGCCGNCCAATTACGAAAGANGATAAAACNCGNCCNGAGTTTNTGATGGGGGTTCAGTGCCATCACTGTGTNGATGAATATTCGGNTGCNCAGANAGAACGGTTTCGGATGCGCCAACAGCAGATTGAGTTAGCGGAGTCNCGNGGCGAACGTCACNTNGGNATGGATGTTCNGGCGTTTGAGAAGCGACAAATGGNTGCGAGACGAAAGCNACATCTNAAAAAGGCAACCCAACGAGCAGTCCAGGGTTGATAGTTGTATGGTCGGGATGATTCGCNAAGGTGGTGATCATGAGTGAGGTTTTTGGAGTAATNGGNGGTAGTGGCGTTTACGACATCGATAGTCTGCGTGAGTCAAGTTGGGTAGCTGTGAAGACTCCTTTCGGAGAGCCCTCAGACGAGATCCTGANAGGGGTCATCGGTTATCAGCAATTTGCGTTCCTGCCACGTCATGGTCGCGGACATCGATTGTCGCCGACCGGGATTAACTATAGGGCGAATATTTGGGCGTTGAAGTCACTGGGTGTCAGACGTATTTTGTCTGTGAGNGCGGTTGGNTCGTTAAANGAAGAACATGCNCCCGGTNATTTTGTTCTGGTTGANCAATACATCGATCGAACNGTGCAACGTGTGAATTCGTTTTTTNNCAATGGNTNTGTAGGTCATGTCTCCATGGCGCATCCAGTCTGTGCCAATCTCAACGAACGGGTACTTGAAGCAGCAGAGCAATCGCATGTCTCAGTGCATGCTGGTGGAACCTATGTGGCGATAGAAGGGCCTCAATTCTCCTCGCAAGCAGAATCCAATCTATACCGCTCGTGGGGTTGCGATGTGATTGGAATGACCAATATGCCAGAGGCGAAACTCGCGAGAGAAGCCGGGATGTGCTATAGCTCGCTGGCGATGGTGACGGATTATGATTGTTGGCATCCAGATCATGACGTCGTGACCGTGGATCAAGTGATAGCAACCCTTATAAGTAACAGTGGTAAGTCAAAGTCGATTGTCGCGGCGTTGAGTCAGGTTAATGACCTGTGCGCGCGTCCGTGTAAGTGTTCAGAGGCCAACGCATACGCGAAAATCACAGCCGAGCATGCGCAANATCCTGAGCTCGTGAGTCAATTACAGTACATACTCGATTCGTGAGAGCTCGCCATGGATGACTCGATACTAGAACAGGCTGTAGCCNTTGGGGTGAAGCTTGCGGACAATCGACTCATTCGGTCAAGCGAAGGCAATTTGTCGCTCCGACGCAATGAGGCCTCGTTTTGGATTACCCCCTCTGGAAGCAAGATTCACGCGCTGAATCAACGTGATTTTGTGGTGGTTGAGTTTGATGGGAGCCACTCCAAGAACCATCGTCCGTCATCTGAGTGGCGGTTTCATCAGGACATCTATCGAACACGAGCCGAGGCTCAGGCGATTATTCACACGCACAGTGAATATGCGACGGCGCTCGCTTGCACGCGTGAGGATCTACCNGCATTTCACTACATGGTCGCGATTGCTGGAGGAGACCGTATCAAGTGTTGCGACTATGCACTATTCGGATCCGAAGAGNTGTCAATGAATATCTTAGCGGCTCTCGAGGATCGAAAAGCGTGTTTGATCGCCAACCACGGACTGATCGCTTGGGGCAGTTCTTTGGATGAGGCCTATACAATCGCGTCAGAAATCGAATCTCTGTGTAAACAGTATTTAATTGCAAGGTCGACTGGCGCAGTGTGCCTTCTTGGTGATGATGAGATGCAACAAGTGATCGAGAAATTTCAGGACTATCGAATCAATAAACTGCAATTTGAAAGCAAAGGGGTCCTCAATGGTTGAAACGATGTATTGGGCCGATGATGCGCTGTATTTGTTGGACCAGCGGGCACTTCCCAATGAAGTCACTTATGTGAAGTGTGGGTCAGCTGAGGAAATTTCTGCAGGAATTCAGGAGATGGTGGTGCGTGGTGCGCCTGCGATTGGCGTTGCCGCGGCCTATGGCGTCACCAGAGCAGTGCAAGACTCCTGCAGTGATCTCGCAGTGGATTGGGAGTTAGTATTGCAAAAAATCGCAACACTGCGTGCCAGCCGTCCGACAGCGGTGAACTTGATGTGGGCCATTGATCGCATGACCATGCTCATTGATCAGTTACGTTCATCACCTGTTAGCGTGGTGATTGATGCGTTCCTTCAAGAAGCAAAAGCGATCGAGTTGGAAGATGTTTCTATCAACCAGAGGATTGGAGACCATGGCTCGAGTCTTTGCCGCGATGACATGCGTATTTTGACGTATTGCAATGCTGGTGCGCTTGCGACTGCGGGATATGGGACTGCGTTGGGTGTGATTCGGTCAGCGTCTCGGGATTTTGAGAACATTTCAGTCTATGCCTGTGAGACGAGGCCTTATTTGCAAGGTGCGCGATTGACTGCCTGGGAATTGATGCAGGACAAAATCCCGGTCACTTTGATGGCGGATAACGTGGTTGGCTATGCAATGGATCATGGATTGATCGATATGGTGGTGGTGGGCACGGACCGGGTTGCAGCAAACGGCGATGTGGCGAATAAAATTGGAACTTACACGGTCGCGACGATGGCCAAGCGCCATTCCATTCCGTTTTACGTGGCGTGCCCGGTTTCGACCATTGATTTTTCAACTGCCTCTGGTGATCTGATTCCAATTGAGCAGCGCGCAGCGGAGGAACTCACTGGGTATCAAGACAAACAATGGGCGCCGTCTCAGGTGAATGTATTAAATCCGTCGTTTGATGTGACACCAAGTGAGTTGGTCGCGGGCCTCATCACTGAGCACGGTATTGTACCNTCGACATCAGACGGAATCCGGCATATTCGGTCGGTGTTATCCGGCGAGTTGNGTTANACTCGACANGGGATACTTGAGACGCTCGCGTCCGNTNAGTCCTTCCAGTTCGATAATGACGGCCGAGCCANGAACTGTAGCGCCTGCTTTTTCCAGGAGCGTTTCGGTGGCTGCAAGTGTTCCACCCGTGGCTAGAAGATCGTCAATGATCAGTACCTTTTGTCCCTGAAGTTGGCGATCTTTTTGGATACTGAGAACATCCTCCCCATATTCCAAGCCATACGACTCGTCAAACGTATCCCCGGGTAACTTTCCGAATTTCCGGACCAAAATAACGCCGATATCACAGGCGAGAGCGACGGGCGGAGCAAACAAGAATCCTCTTGAATCAATCGCTGCGAGTACGTCTGGTTTTATCTGTTCAACAAGTTGTGTGAGTGACTCAACGACCAAACGAAGCCCTTGGACGTTCTCGATGATGGAGGGGACATCATAAAAGAGGATCCCGGGTTTTGGAAAATCTGGGTAGGTCCGGATCAAGCGACTAATGGCATCATTATTCATGCATCTTCCTATTCAGTAATGTGGGGGCGGTGCAGAATCATCGCTGGCACCGAGTTGTGACATCTGTTCAATCAGTGGCCGGACGACAGTGGCTAAGGCGTGAAGCTCTTCGATGAGTTGGTCGCGATCGCGATTGAGACGCACCACTTCACGATTCAGTGCGTCGATCTGATCCTCTAAATGTGCAATGCGAAATTCGAAAGCAGCGACAGTCGTGTCTTGGCTCATCGTCTTGTAAATTGCTCCGCTAGACCCAACAACTACCGTACTGTGCTATTGCTGACACAATCGACACCCCTTGCTTTTGGAGTTTCTCATGCGTAAGCCGATTGGCCAACTATTCTTGTCACTTGTTTTATCGATCATTGGTTCACTGGTTTTGATGTTCTTATTGCCATCCTTTGGAATGGAACCAGAAGCCGGCTCAGAAACAGAAGCTGGTGTGTTGATCGCGATTGTTATCGTGGTGGTTCTGTTCGCACAGGGCGCTTTGCAGTCTGTGATCGCAAACCGCCGCTTCGAGTCAGTCCCGACAGGTCCACGTGAAGAAGGCACTGTGAAATGGTTTAACTCGACCAAAGGATTTGGCTTCATCACGCGTGAAGATGGCGAAGATGTGTTTGTTCATTACCGCTCAATTCGTGGACGGAACCGTTTTCTTTTACGTGAAGGTGCGACAGTCAATTACGTGCTCGGTCGTTCGGGCAAAGGACCGCAGGCCGAGGACGTTGATCTGGTTGATTGACTAGCCGATCAATTCAACCAGCAAATCNTGATAGAGGTCTTTTAAACGCGGGAGATCGTCGATTTTGACCTCTTCGTCGATTTTATGAATCGATCGGTTGACCGGGCCTAACTCAACCAACTCGCATCCGAGTTTTGCAATGAATCGTCCGTCAGATGTGCCGCCACCGGTNGACAGATTAGTGTCGAGCCCGGTCATTGCTTGAATGACTCGACTGNTTGCTCGAGTTAAGGCTCCGTGAGNGGTCAAAAACGGCTCCCCCGATAATTTCCATTCAATTGAGGCTTCCATGGTNAGATCCTCAATGAGNTGCTCCACCNTCTGTTCGATTTGCTTTGCTGACGTTGAGGTTGAGAAGCGCCAGTTGCATCGGAAGCTGGCGGATCCGGGCACTACGTTGGTTGCACCNGTACCAGCACTGATATTGGATACCTGAAAGCTTGTCGGTGGGAAATAGTCGTTTGCTTCGCCATCCCAGTCCGTGGACGNAAGGTCAGCGATCAGGCGGGATATGTGATGAATTGGGTTATCCACCAATTCTGGATAGGCGACGTGACCTTGGATCCCNTGGACTGTGATCGTTGCATTGAGCGATCCACGTCGTCCCACCCGAACAACGTCACCCAGTGAATCTTTCGAGCTCGGTTCACCAACAATGCAATAATCGATTTCAAGTTGACCTGACTGCGCTTGTCGTCTCGTTAATTCTTCAACAACTGCTACAGTGCCATCGGTTGCTGGTCCCTCTTCATCGCTTGTTAGCAGAAAACCAATTCGTCCGGCTGGCTTTGGNGTGCTTTGCAGAAATTCTTCACAGGCAACCACCATCGCCGCCAGTGAAGATTTCATATCCGCCGCACCACGCCCTCGAAGAGTTCCCTCCGACGTTGTCGTTGGAATGAACGGATCGGACGTCCACTGATCGAGATTACCGGTTGGAACGACATCAGTATGTCCCGCGAAGCACACCATCGGTCCTTGATTGCCAAAGGTTGCCCACAAATTTGAGACACCCTGCCGATCCATACGCTCAAGCTCGAAACCGAGACGCTCAAGTCGCGCACCCAGAATATCTAGACAGCCGGCATCATTGGGTGTCACCGATTCGCGCCGGATCAGTTCTTCAGTCAGTTCAAGGACAGGGCAGTTCATGACAATCCTTAGTTATTGGCGTGTAGCTCATCGTTGAGAGCAACCGCCGACTTATTGGCCAAGCATTCGATCTCACCAGTCACTGAATTTCGACGGAACAATAAATCGTCTGTATTCGCTAATTCGCGCGCTTTGACCGTGCCAACCGCTTGTCCTTCCTTATCGAGTAATTTGACTTTAGATCCAGCCGTCAAATACAGACCAGATTCGATAGTGCAGCGATCTCCCAGTGGAATTCCGAGGCCTGCATTTGCGCCTAAGAGGCACTGTTCACCGACAGAAATGATGATGTTTCCGCCACCGGACAATGTACCCATGGTTGATGATCCACCGCCAAGGTCTGATCCATCGCCGACCACAACACCAGCTGAAATACGGCCTTCAACCATAGAGACACCCAGTGTGCCCGCATTGAAATTGATAAAGCCTTCATGCATCACTGTAGTGCCTTCACCCAAATGAGCGCCCAAGCGAATCCGCGATGCATCACCGATACGCACACCATGTGGAACGACGTAATCGGTCATGCGGGGGAACTTATCAACAGAGTGTACGGTCAGGACCTCGCCATACGCCCGAGCGCGCGTCTGTGCATGGGCGAGTTCTTTGACATCAATCGGGCCTTGGCTGGTCCAGGCGACGTTAGGAAGTAACCCAAACATCCCATCAAGATTGGTCCCATGTGGTTGAATCTTGCGCATCGAAATCATCGACAGTTTTAAGTAGACCTCTGGCACCGTTTCTGGTTTTTCGTCAGTCGCGAGTGCACAAATCACGAGCGGTTGTTCTGTTCCAGCAAGCGGTGTCAGCGCTTTAAGAAGACCCTCGGCATCGCCGTCGTTACTGTCCTCAAGCACTTCTAAGAAATCATCCAAATCATCAGCCGCGATTTGACGGGTGAGATTTGAACCATCCCAGTCAAATACGTCCGCAATAATNCCGACAACAGCAGGATCAGGTCGGCACAGTGCTTTGGGATAATATGTATCGAGCCACTGATCGTCTGAGTTTTGGTGTCCAACACCAAGTCCAAATGCAAAACATTCCATGGGGATATCCTTAAGCTNTTAATAAATTCGGGATGGTGGTCCACTGATCAGGATTAAAGCCGACGGTCATTGCGCGACCATTGACCATTAGCGGCCGTTTGATCAGGGTGGGTTTATCGACGATGGCTTGGATGCGAGTCGTGCCGGTGAATNGGTTTTTCACATCATCTGGGAGTTGACGATAACTGGGCCCACGCGTGTTGACTAACGCATCACCGACACCGTCAAGCCAAGCCTCAACCGCATCGGCTGATGGNGGGTCTTTTTTGAAATCAACAAAGTCATACGCCACTCNNTTGGCTTCAAGCCATTGAAACGCCTTTTTCATGGAGTCACAGTTTTTGATTCCGTACACTGTCAATGCCATGNATTACCCCGTGATAAATGATTGNATACGTTCGAGTGCTTCTCGGCAGGTATCCGGCTCGGCAACCAACGCCATTCTGACAAAGCCGGCGCCTGGATTGATGCCGTTCAATTCACGGCCAAGATATTGTCCGGGTAGCACAGTGACACCNGTCGCTTCATACAACTCCCGACTAAAGGTATCACAAGCGATCGGTGTCTTGGCCCACAGATAAAAACCGGCGCCAGGATCGCTGGTATTCATTCGATCGCCTAAGATCTCAGCGGCTTGCTTGAATTTTTGAGCATAGAGCGCGCGATTTTCGATCACGTGCGCTTCATCTGCCCATGCAAGTTCCGAAGCTTTTTGTACAGCCATCGACATCGAACAACCGTGATACGTTCGGTATTTTAAAAAGGGTGTAACAAAGTCCGCGTCACCGGCCACAAAGCCGGATCGAAGTCCCGGCAGGTTCGAGCGCTTTGACAAACTATGAAACACCATACACTTTTTGAATTCGGTATTTCCGGTTGTTGAACAGACTTCGAGAAGCCCTGCTGGTGGAGTATCTCGATAGATCTCCGAATAGCATTCATCAGAAGCGAGCCAAAAATCGAATTGGNGTGCTTTCTCGATCAACATCGCGAGTGTTGCCTCATCGATCACAGTCCCTGTTGGGTTACCTGGGGTACAAATGAAGCAGAATTGGCAGTCCTTCCANACTGTATCAGGAACTGCATGATAATCCGGCTGNCCTGATTCCGTGATCGGAAGATAGTAAGGGCTCAATCCAGCCATGAATGCCGCACCCTCATAGATCTGATAGAACGGGTTTGGTATGACAACCATGCCGCCAGCACGTCGATCGACCGCTGCTTGGAGTGCCGCGAAGATCGCTTCACGGGTGCCATTGACCGGTATNACGTTGGTATCAGGATTCACCGGACCAGTTTCGAGCGAAAACCGACGATTNAACCAGGTAGCGATNGACTGACGGAGCGTGTCTGTTCCTCTTGTNGTTGGATACTTCGCAATGAGCCCCATGTGCTCAATCAATGNATCTAAGACAAACTGCGGTGGTGCATGTTGCGGTTCACCAATGGACAGAGGAATCAGTTTGAGATCGTTGGGTGTTTTGGCATCGGCAAAAAGCGCAGCCAGTTGCTCGAACGGATAAGGTTTTAAACGATGCAAATCAGGATTCAGCATCTGACAAAGCTCCACTGAGGGCNTTGAGTTCGTGTTCCAGACGTTCTTTGANCCGGTGANTGAAGTCGTNATCATACAGATTGTTGCCACNACTGTCGGTCACATAGAACACATCTTCCACCCGCTCTCCCAATGTTGCGATTTTAGCGGTTGAAAGATCGAGTCCAAACTCTGCAAATACACGACCAACCGTCGTTAAGAGGCCGGCTCTATCTGGTGCAATAAGCTCAATCAATGTGCGTTTTCCCTCGAGATCTGGCCTGATCGATACGTTGGCGGGTAAATTGAAATACTTGTNCGCACGGGGTGTTCGGCGTGTTCCGGCGTTTTCGATGTATTGGCCAAGNGCTGCTTGTTCTAAACCGCGTAAGAGCCTTTCTTGATCATCTGATGCAGTCACAGGCTGGCACGTCGCGTCATGCTGAATGATAAAGATATCAATCGATCGACCGGCATCACTGGTATGCAGCTTTGCGTCAAGGACAGAGAGGCCAAGATCTGAAAAACAAGCGGTCAGGTCAGCGAATAGATGGACCCGGTTAGGTGTTGAAACGAGCACCTGAGTTGACCCAACATCCGTGAGCGTTTGATTCGCTTCAAGCGCAATGACTGTTTCGTCGTTGTCGACATCAATCAAGGTCTCAAGATGCCAGGCCAATTCATCCGATGAATGGCTAACGAAATATTCTTGTGACCATTGATTCCAAAATGCATCGGCGCGCGATCGGATCGATGGACAAACCAAAGTCAGTGCATCCTGTTTTGTTTCTTCGATGTAGGCCACACGTCCTGGGAGCGAATCAAGCCCACGTGTCAGGAAGTCTGTTGTTCCATGGTACAACTGACGAAGCAGGGTGGCTCTCCAGCTGGTCCAGAGTTCGGGGTTTGTTGCTGTGATATCAGCAACTGTTAAGCACAGCAAGTAGTCGAGGCGACGCTGATCACCGACGATTTCAGCAAATACTTTCAATTCGTCAGGGTCTGAGATGTCCTTTCGTTGTGCTGTCATTGACATCAATAGGTGTTTGTTGACGAGCCAACTGACGAGTCTTGAATCGTATTCCGACAACCGGTGATGTTTGCAGAAATTGTAAGCATCCACGGCACCCAGTTCTGAGTGGTCTCCACCGCGTCCTTTAGCGATGTCATGAAACAGCGCGGCCAGATACAGCAGCTCGATTTTTGGCAGGCGCTGTGTCAAACGACTCACAAGTGGGTAGTCTTCTTCAACCACGCCGGTATAAAAGCGTGTGATATTCCGAATTAATTGCAGCGTATGCGCATCGACTGTGTAGATATGAAACAGGTCATGTTGCATCAGCCCCATGATTGGCCCAAATTCTGGAATATAGCGACTTAAAATCCCGTAGTAACGCATCCGCCTCAGTACTTCGGGTAGTTTTTCGGGGTAACGCATGAGCTCCATGAAGTAGCTAATGTTGACCAAATCGTTTCGAAACGCGTCATCGATGAGATGTCGAGCCGTGTACATCTGACGCGTGGTCGATGCGCGAAGGCCCTTGAGTTCGGGATTTTGAGCGAGAAGAACAAAGGCCTCGAGCAATGCCGATTGATGGCGCTCAAACCCGTTTGGATGAATTAATTCGAGATGCTGGTTACGAATGCGCCAACGGCTATTGATCTCCGTCACGATTGCATCAGAGGGATCTTTCAGCACTGTTTCTTCGAAGCTCTGTAGCAACATGTCATTGAATTCACCAATGCGCAGCGTCATTCGGTAGAACTGCTTCATGAACGCTTCGATCCGCTCTTTGCTGTCGTCTGCGTGATATCCCATCATGTCTGCAACGCTCTCTTGCAGATCGAATAATAATCGGTTCTGTGATCGGTCAGCTGCGAGGTGAAGCGCGAAGCGCACGCGCTTGACGAACTGTTCTGCTTCGTCGAGTAGGCGAAATTCAGTTTGTGTTAAAAGCCCTTCGTCGACCAATGTAATCAGTCGCGTGATTCTGAAATGTTTCCTGACAACCCAGATAATGGTTTGTAGATCCCGCAGTCCACCGGGTGCGTTTTTGATATCCGGTTCGAGTCGATTATCAGAGTCGTCATGTTTTGCATAGCGCTCCTCTTGTTCGGCGACTTTCGCGCGATAGAATGCTTCGGTGGTCCAGTTTGAGTCATCGAATGCGAGTGCTTCTAAATCCCTGAGCATTTCAATGTTGGCACTGATCGGTCGAGATTCAATCAGGCTCGTTGCGATGGTGATGTCGTCACGCGCAAGGGTCTGACAGTCCTCAAAGGATCGAACTGAATACCCGATGTCGAGATTAAAGTCCCATAATCGGGTGGTGAAGGTTGTGAGTGCTTCGGTCGCTGACGCAATCGCCGCTTGTTCTCCCAAGATCAAAATATCGATATCTGAGAATGGGTGAAGTTCACCACGGCCATAGCCGCCAACCGCGAATAAACCTAAGGATTGATCATTGAGACCAGCATCATTCCATAAAGCGCTCAAAATACGGTCCATGACCATGGCGCGCGCACCGAGCAAATAATCAATGAAAATCCCGTCAGCAAACGCATCAGCCAGTAGCTCATGTTGGGATTTCAAATACTCGCGTATCCCACTCGGGCTCAGATCGGTGGGGCTTCCAAGTTCGGTCGACAACGTACCTGTGATCAAGCTCATTAACCGACCTTAGGGAAGCTTTCGTCACCTTCCCGATAGGTCAGGATTTCATATCCAGTTGGGGTTACCAACACGGTGTGTTCCCACTGCGCAGATAATTTTCTATCTTTGGTGACAGCAGTCCAGCCGTCTGAGAGGATTCGCGTGTGTCGCTTGCCCTGATTAATCATCGGTTCGATCGTGAAGGTCAGACCTTCTTTGAGTGTGAAACCTGTGCCGGGCCGGCCATAGTGCAGAACTTGTGGGTCCTCGTGGAATACTTTACCGATTCCATGCCCACAAAATTCTTCAACCACCGAGTAATAATGATTTTCCGCGTGGGTTTGGATTGCGAAACCGATATCACCNAGTCGTGCACCCGGTTTGACTAGCNCGATCCCNNNATACATGCACTCTTGAGTGATTNTGATTAAACGGTCAGCGAAGGGTTTGATCTCGCCTACGGTGTACATTTTGCTCGTGTCACCGTGGTAGCCATCTTTAACCACAGTCACATCGATATTGACGATATCGCCGCGCTTTAATTCTTTGCCATCATCTGGGATGCCGTGACAAACCACATGGTTAATACTGGTACAGATTGATTTGGGAAAACCGCGGTAGTCAAGTGGTGCCGGAATTGCTCGCTGTACGTTCACAATGTAGTCGTGGCAGATGCGATCAAGCTCACCAGTGGTCACTCCCGGTTTGACGTGTTGTTCGATCATCAGAAGGCATTCGGCGGCAAGCTTGCCAGCGACGCGCATGCCTTCGATATCAGCGGGTGTTTGGATGCTATGGGTCACGGTGACTCCTTAAATCAGGCGCGTAGTATGCCAGATGTGGCATTCCAGTAGNAAGTTGTTATACTTCGCGCCGANNAAAACTCGCGATGCTGTCTCCAACCTGTCATGGGGTGCCTTGTATGAGGTCATGGCAGGGGCCGTATCGCATTTGATNGAACCCCTGATAAGGAATACAACATGGCAAACGTCAGCATGCGCGATCTGCTGAAGGCAGGCGCNCACTTCGGTCACCAGACTCGTTACTGGAACCCAAAAATGGCACCGTTTATCTTTGGTGCTCGTAACAAGATTCATATCATCGACCTCGAACTTACAGTGCCTGCGTTGGATAAAGCAGTTGCGATTGTNCGTGGNATGGCCCAAAACAAGAACAAAGTATTGTTCGTCGGCACCAAGCGTGCAGCGGCGAAGATCGTGAAAGAGCAAGCTGAGCGTGCAGGACAGCCATTCGTCAACCATCGTTGGTTGGGCGGCATGCTCACTAACTGGAAAACNATTCGTCAGTCGATCAAGCGTTTAAGAGAACTCGAAGCGAAGATGGGCGACGGCACACTTGAGAAGATTTCGAAGAANGAAGCACTCGACCTATCACGCCAGCTTGAGAAGTTAGATCGTTCGATTGGNGGTATCAAAGACATGGGCGGTCTTCCAGATGCGATTTTTGTTGTTGACGTGAACCACGAGAACATTGCGATTCAGGAAGCGAATAAACTNGGAATTCCTGTGATTGGGATCGTCGACACAAACTCGGATCCAGACGGTGTTGATATCGTCATTCCAGGAAATGATGACGCAATTCGGGCGATCGAATTATATTCATCTGCGATCGCTGATGCGTGTATCGAAGGCGCTGCGGAAAGCCTCGGTAAGAGCGACTATGTTGAAGTCGCCGACGACGTGTCTGAAAACACACCAGCGGTCGAAGTGACTGAAAAGAAAGCTGCGCCGAAGAAGGCTTCTCCGAAAAAAGCCGCACCGAAGATGCCCGCTCCAGAGGAGACAGCTGCTGAAGCTGCACCTGTAGAAGAAGCTCCCGCTGTAGAGGTTGCTGCTGTAGAGGCTGCTGCCGAGGATGCACCAGCCAAAAAGGCACCTGCGAAAAAAGCACCCGCAAAGAAAGCAGCGCCAAAGAAGGCGGCGCCAAAGAAGGCGGCGCTGAAGGAAGCTGTTGCTGAGGACGCTCCAGCTGCCGATGCGGCTGAAGACGCAGCAAAAGACGCAGCAAAAGACGCATAATTTTTTTATTTAAAGAGGATTCAGCATGGCTGCTATCTCAGCTTCAATGGTTAAGGAACTGCGCGAACGCACAGGCCTTGGCATGATGGAATGTAAAAAAGCACTGGTCGAAGCCGACGGTGATCTTGAACTGGCAATTGAAAACCTGCGTAAGTCATCTGGTATGAAGGCTGCCAAGAAAGCGGGCCGGGTTGCGGCAGACGGTGTTGTTCGTGTCGAGGTCAACGGTGGTCAAGGGACGCTTGTGGAAGTCAACTCAGAAACGGATTTCGTGGCCCGAGATGACAACTTTTCAGCATTTGCTGATCAAGTGATCGCGGAGGCGGGTTCGACTGACTCTACAAATGTTGCTGCATTGATGGATGGCGACCTCGAGAGCNNNCGTTCCGCGCTGGTGCAAAAGATTGGCGAGAACATTACCGTTCGTCGTATCGCAAAAATCAGTGCATCAGTGGTTGGCGCATACGTTCACTCGAATGAGAAGATCGGTGTGATGATTGGCCTCGATGGTGGTTCAGAAGAACTTGCCAAAGACATCGCAATGCACGTCGCTGCGGTGAACCCAATGGTCGTGAATCCAGACGATGTTGATCCTGCTGTGATTGAAAAGGAAAAGGAAATCTTTGCCGCTCAGGCGGAGAACTCAGGGAAGNCTGCTGAAATCATCGAAAAGATGATTGGTGGTCGNATCCGTAAATTCCTGGCTGAAATCAGTCTCGTCGAGCAACCTTTTGTGAAGAATCCAGACCAAACAGTTGGACAGTTGGCAAAATCTGCTGGTGCAACGGTGACAGGTATGGTTCGCTTTGAGGTGGGCGAAGGCATCGAGAAAGAAGAAGTCGATTTCGCGGAAGAAGTGATGGCTCAAGCCAGAGGCANTCACTGATTCTGAAACGTAGAAAGGCCGCTCAAGCGGCCTTTTTTTTGGAGGAAATATGGCCAAANGTGAACGTTCAGTGCGTTATCAAAGGATTTTACTGAAACTGTCAGGCGAAGCGCTTGCTGGTGAGGATGGATTCGGTATCAGTCCACAAGTGCTCGACCGGATGGCTCTCGAAATTGGTCAACTCGTCGGCATTGGTGTCCAGGTCGGCCTGGTGATTGGTGGCGGAAATCTGTTCCGAGGTGCTGAACTGCATAAGGCTGGGCTAGACCGTGTGACTGGTGATCATATGGGGATGCTCGCGACCTTGATGAATGCACTTGCGATGCGCGATTCACTTGAAAGGTCGTCAATTGCGAGCCATGTGACGAGTGCGATACCAATGAGTGGCATGGTTGAGCATTACGATCGTCGCCGTGCGATGCGTTATCTCGATCAAAATGATGTGGTTATTTTCGCTGCCGGAACNGGTAATCCNTTTTTTACAACTGACTCGGCAGCTTGCCTGCGCGCTATTGAAGTGGATTGTGATTTGGTATTGAAGGCCACCAAAGTGGACGGAGTATACGATTCTGATCCCGTGNGTAATCCAAATGCGGTAAAATATGATGTTTTGGACTANGAGACTGTTCTGGCTAAACAGTTGGGTGTGATGGACTTAACTGCGATTTGTTTGGTTCGTGATCATTCGATGCCGGTTCGAGTATTTAATATGAATAAACAAGGTGCGCTTGTTTCAATAATTCGAGGAGAGAACGAGGGCACTTTGATTGATGAAGGAACTGATTCGTGATTAATGAGATTAAAGCAGACGCCAAATCCCGAATGGATAAGTCAGTGGAGTCCCTNGGGCACGCTTTTGCAAAAATTCGAACCGGTCGTGCCCATCCATCAATTTTAGATGCGGTTCGTGTTGATTATTACGGGTCAGAGGTTCCCGTTAGTCAGGTTGCAAATATTTCGGTTGAAGACNCGAGAACCCTGGCGGTGACACCTTGGGAGAAACCAATGGTCGGTGACATCGAGAAGGCAATTATGAAGTCAGATCTTGGATTGAATCCTGCGTCAGCAGGCGACGTGATTCGCGTTCCAATGCCGCCACTCACCGAAGAAACGCGAAAGGGCTACACCAAGCAGGCACGCGCCGAAGCTGAGCAAGCAAAAGTTGCCGTGCGTAACATCCGGCGAGATGCATTAGCCGATGTGAAAGATCTGTTAAAGGAGAAAGAAATTACCGAGGACGATGATCGTCGTGCCGGTGATGAAATTCAGAAACTGACAGATGAGATGGTCAAACGGATCGNTCAGTTGCTGCAGGAAAAAGAAGCAGATCTCATGGAAGTCTGAGGTTCATGGCGGAGCTTCGAATTCCAGGNCATATCGCCATCATCATGGATGGNAACAACCGCTGGGCAAAACACCACCACAAGCGCAAGCTTGAAGGACATGCCGCAGGCGCAGATGCATTGCGTCACGTGATCCGAAAATGTATCGAGCACGGGGTGCATACTCTGTCTGTGTTTGCATTTTCGAGTGAGAATTGGAACCGACCAAAACTTGANGTGGATGGNCTGATGCGGTTGTTCGAAAAGTCGTTGAANGATGAAGTTCCGGAGCTCGTTGAGAACAAGATTGCGATCGAAGTAATTGGTGATCGATCTCGGTTCCCGGATTCCCTCATTGAAGCCATGGCACATGCCGAGCAAGCAACAGCTGCAGGCACTCGTCTCAANCTGAATATCCTCGCAAATTATGGTGGGCGTTGGGATATCGCAGATACAGCAAAGCGTCTTGCTGCGCGTGTGAGCGATGGAACNCTGGAGTTGGATGCAATTGATGAAAAACTCTTTGAGGACTCTCAGAATTTNTCAGGGCAAACGACGGTGGATCTGTTGATTCGCACCGGTGGGGAGCGTCGGATTTCGAATTTTTTACTTTGGCAGTCGGCATATGCAGAACTNGTNTTCAGNGATGTGTTNTGGCCNGATTTTGANGGNGANGCGCTTGACGCTTGTCTTCTGGAGTATGCCNGTCGGGAACGGCGCTTTGGAAAAACCTCTGAACAGGTCGCCGTTTNAAGATGCTAAAAGCGCGGATNCTGACCGCATTGGTAATGCTTCCAGTTGCGTTGTTGATCTTATTTGTACTTCCCGAGGATGCCTTTGCAATGTGTGTCGGTCTCATCGTTTTGGTCGGTGCCTGGGAATGGATCCGTTTGTCTGGATTGGTGGGGCAGGTACTGACGGGGGCGCTATTGGTCGTCTTCAGCTGTATTTTGATTGGCTGTTACGCATTACCAAGTGTCTATGTGCCGATGCTCTTGGGGATCGGTTGTCTTTTTTGGCTTGCGGCCGCGGCAATTGTCGTCATGTATCCACAGAGTAGGGAGCAGATTGGCGGCAAACAAATGAAGCTCGGCTTTGGACTACTGGTCCTGATACCTGCTTATGTTGCGCTACTGTTTTTACGGCGTCATGAGGCGCATGTGTTATTGATCGCATTACTGGTTACGATCATTTGGGCAGCCGATGTTGGTGCCTATTTTGTTGGCCGTCAGTTTGGGACCAGAAAGCTTGCACCGGACGTCAGCCCCGGAAAGAGCTGGGCTGGACTGGTTGGAGGTATGGTCGTCGCTCTGGCTGTCGGGATGATGGGTGCTTCACTTGGGGAACCAACAGATCATTTATTTTCACCGATCGCCTGGGCCGTCTTAATCGGCATTGTCGCAATGACCGTATTGTTTTCTGTGCTTGGTGATTTATTTGAGAGCTTGATCAAGCGCGAACAAGGAGTCAAAGACTCAAGTTCGTTACTCCCAGGTCATGGTGGTGTCATGGACCGTATCGATTCATTGACCGCTGCAACGCCGATCTTTGCCTTAAGTATTTATCTCACAGGTTGGCCTTTGCTATGACGGTTGGTGTCGCTTTATTCGGGGCAACCGGCTCCATTGGTGAGTCAACGTTGGCTGTGATCGAGGCGTATCCAGAGCGATTCCATCTCGAAGTGGTCAGTGCGCATCGTTCGATTGAGACGCTGGTGCGAATCATTGAACGGTTTCAGCCAAAGCATGTGATTTTGACTGACCAGTCAGAAGCNAATGCGTTGATNGAACANCTGCCGAAAGATTTCAATGGATCACTCGCATTCGGGGAACATTCNTTGGCTGAAGCGGCAAGTGCATCAGAGGTTGATGTGGTGATGGCGGCCATCGTTGGTGGTGNGGGACTGGTCTCAACTTACGCCGCAGTGCGTGCGGGTAAGCGAGTCTGCGTGGCCAACAAAGAAGCACTGGTGATGGGTGGCGAATTGATGATGGCAGAAGCGAGAGNCAATGGTGCAATGCTTCTTCCAATTGATTCTGAACATAATGCGATGTTTCAGTGTCTACCTGAATCCTATACGGTTGGCCAGTCAATTCCTGGGTTGAAACAATTGGTTTTAACCTGTTCGGGNGGGCCGTTTCGCGAGTGGAGCATCGACGCCATCATGGATGCCACACCAGATCAAGCGGTGGCACATCCAAACTGGTCGATGGGTCGAAAAATCTCTGTCGATTCAGCAACGCTGATGAATAAGGGGCTTGAGCTCATTGAGGCGACTCACTTGTTTCATGTTCCTGAAACATCGATCGATGTTGTGATTCACCCGGAGTCGACAGTGCACTCATTAGTGGAATTTGTCGATGGTTCGATGCTCGCTCAAATGGGTAGTCCCGACATGCGGATCCCCATCGCGCATGCACTAGGTTTCCCCGAGCGTTTGGNCATCAATGTCGAACGCTTGAGTCTGACAAAATTATCGAAGCTTCACTTTGAGCCCGTGAATCATGCAATGTTTCCTGCATTAGGCCTTGCCCGGCAAGCAAGTGCTGAGGGAGGCGATCGACCNATTGTGCTAAACGCAGCGAATGAAATTGCCGTTGACGCCTTTTTGAAACAACAAATCGGCTTCANTGAAATTACTGAACTTGTGTCCGATTGCTTGAATCAGTCGGCGAGGCAGCCTATATCCTCTATTGATGATGTGCTTGCCGTTGATAGGATGAGCCGTCAGACCGCAGAAATCTGGATTANGGAGCGCNTATGATTACTACGATTTTCGCAACCATTGTTGCCTTGGGTGTNTTGGTGACAGTGCACGAGTTTGGTCATTACTGGGTNGCTAAACGATGTGGTGTTCGAGTTCTTCGCTTTTCAGTCGGTTTTGGGCGCGCCTTGTATACATGGAAAGACCAATCAGGCACTGAATTTTGCGTTGCTGCGATNCCTCTTGGTGGATACGTGAAGATGCTCGATGGTCGTGAGCAAACACTGTCTGAGGAAGAGCGCACNGAGGCATTTGATCAAAAAACGGTGGGTCAGCGTTTTGCGATCGTCGCCGCCGGTCCGGGGATTAACTTTATTTTTGCGGCGATTGTTTATGCGTTAATCAGCATGATCGGTGTGCANACACCTGTTCCNGTGGTAGGTGAACTTCCTGGCGAAACCGCGACCAAAACGCGGCTACCAGCNGAGGTTGTGTCNTTCGATNNACGTCCGATGGAATCGTGGGAACGAATTTCGATCGCCATGGTTGATGTNATTGGTGATCAGAATANGGTTCAAATTGGCNTGCGTCCTTTGGATTCAAGTATTGTGAATANAGTNACCATGCCAGTCCCGGATGATTTAATCACCGATGAAAGCCCCTTGGTTGCNTTTGGCGTCAGACCCTGGTCACCACCGATCGATGCGGAACTTGCGCGGGTGATTCCGGGTGGAGCAGGTGAGGCTGCAGGCCTCTTAGTTGGTGATCGAGTCACCGCAGTCAACGGGGAGTCGGTCGCCGATTGGTCTGCGTTTGTCGCTGTGATCAAGGGCGCCTATGGGCTGTCAACCGATTTGACAGTTGAAAGAGGTGGGCAAACTCAGACGTTGACGGTTGTGCCAGAGACGCGTGAGGGCCCGAATGGACCCTATGGTTTCTTGGGGGTTGCTCCTGTCGTCAAACCACTGCCACCTGAATTAATCCGTACGGTCCAGGAAAACCCAGTGAAAGCCCTATGGGTTGGTGTTGAGCGAACAATCGAGATGAGTTGGTTGACGATTGAGTCGATCGGGAAAATGTTCTCAGGCGCGCTGTCGCCTGAGAACTTGAGTGGTCCCTTGACCATTGCTAGAGTGGCAGGGGATTCAGCGAGTTCAGGCTGGTATGCCTATCTGAGCTTTATTGCCTATTTGAGCGTGAGCCTTGGTGTTTTGAACTTACTGCCGATTCCAGTGCTTGATGGGGGGCATTTGGTGTTTTTCGCAGTGGAATGGCTGCGAGGTAAACCAGTCTCAGAACAGGTGCAGATGCAAGGGATCCGAATTGGTATGGCATTGTTGATGGGTCTGATGTTTTTTGCGTTTTATAATGATTTGATGCGGTTATAGGCCGTCGAACTAGGAAGTTCATACATGCGTTGTACTTTACCGCTGAGCGCACTTGCGCTCGTTCTTGCAATGTCTGCTCACGCAGTCGACCCCTTCCAAGCGTCAGATATCCGAATCGATGGATTGAAACGCGTTTCATCGGGTTCGGTTTTTGATGCACTCACAATTCAGCCCGGTGACCGGGTAACGGATGCGGATATTTCGCTCGCGACCCGCGCGTTATTTGAGACGGGATTCTTTGATCAGGTGGAAGTACGTGCAGAAGGTGATGTGTTAGTCATCGAGGTGACTGAACGGCCCGCCGTATCACGTATCGAAATTGAGGGTAACCAAGCGATTAAAACTGAGGACTTACTGGATAGTTTGCGGCGAGCGGGAATTGTTGAAGGTGATGTCTTAAAGCGTGCGACCCTTGATCAACTGGAACAAGCGATTCAAAGACAATACACCAGTCGCGGACGCTATGATGCGACAGTCAATTCCGAAATTATCGAGCAAGACCGTAATCGTGTTGGTTTGAAAATTTCGATCTTTGAGGGATCGGTTGCAACCATTTCTCGCATCGCAATCGTTGGTAATGAAGCGTTTAACGATGATGTGTTATTGGATGAAATGTCACTCACTGAGGCCGGTTTATTTACTTGGTTCTCAGGATCAAATAACTATGAAACGGAAAAACTGAACGCAGATGTCGAGGCGATCCGGTCGTATTATCTGAACCGTGGCTATGTCAATGTTGATGTCTCTGAGCCACAGGTCGAGTTATCCGAAAACTTAGAAAATGTGTTTATCACAATTACGGTAAATGAGGGTAGTGAGTTTCGTGTTGGGTCAGTGAACGTCGGTGGTGATCAGCCAATCGATTTGTCATCTGCGGTCGAAGAAATGACCTTACAAACCGGCGAGATCTTCAGCCGTCGTCTGGTGAACGACGCGGTGAGTACAATGAGTGAAAAGCTTGGCGATGCCGGTTATGCGCGTGCTCAAGTTCGAGCGGTTCCTGAAATCAATAATGAGTCGCAGACAGTCGACGTTACTCTGGTTGTAACGCCTGGACCACTGGTCTACGTGCGTCGGGTTGAGTTCAGAGGTAATACGGATACCTCAGACGTGGTGCTTCGTCGCGAAATCCCTCAGCTTGAAGCCTCAGTGAGCTCAGCAGCCGCCATTGAAAAAGGACGGATCAATTTGCAGCGCCTTGGCTTTTTTAGCTTGGTCCGTGCATCGACTCGTCCTGTTCCAGATCAGCCAGACCAGGTCGACGTGATCTATGAAGTGAAAGAGCAAGCATCGGGGTCATTGTCAGCGAGTGTTGGCTTTAGTCAGGGCGAGGGTGTGTTACTGGGGGTAGCCGTTAGCCAGAAAAATTTCCTTGGTTCCGGAAATGCACTGTCATTCAGTCTTCAGAGCTCGAGCTCAACCAAAGAGGCGCGCTTTTCGTATACAGATCCTTACTACACCATTGATGGGGTCAGTCGAGGAGTGGATCTCTACTTTGCGAAGACTGATTTCGACGACACGGGGACTGCAGACTATTCGACCGATGAAACTGGCCTTGGACTCACATTTGGATACCCAATAAGCGGTGAGGCTCGGGTGAGTGCGAACTTCGCAGTTCAAAATACCAACCTTGACGCCAAGGCCAGTGGATCGCGAGCCAGCTACATCAACACTTTCTTCGCCAGCGAGGGCTATAGTAGCTCAGCCACAAGTGCTGACTTTGTCGAATATAAAGCGGGTGCAGCGTACAGCTACAACACGTTGAACAAGGCATTTCTACCAACCGCAGGTACCCGTCATCGACTGAGCTTTGATTTATCGATTCCTGGATCAGATCTTGAGTATTACACCGCGAGCTATCTCGGAGAGGCATACATTCCAGTGCTCGATCAGGAAGACGTCAGTCTGAAGTTTAAGACTCGGGTTGGCTATGGTGATGGAGTTGGTGACTCTGACGGCTTGCCGTTTTTGAAAAACTTCTTCGCCGGCGGTATTCGGACAGTTCGTGGATACAAGTACAACAGCCTGGGGCCTATCGATAACAAAGGTGAACAGGTCGGTGGTAATGTCTTATTGACCGGAACCGCGGCACTTCAATTCCCAATGCCGGGCATTAAAGAAACAGACCAAGCGCGCTTGTCATTATTCAGTGACGCAGGTCAGGTCTATGCAGACAGTGCAAAGCTTGAGGATCTCCGTTATTCAGCCGGTCTTGCGCTTGCGTGGATGACGCCAATCGGGCCGTTGTCATTTACCTATGCATCAGCATTGAACAGTGAATCAGGTGATGAAACCGAAGGCTTCCAGTTCTCCATCGGTTCCGCATTTTAATGGTGTACACACTGGCTGAGCTCGCTCGGTTAACGGCGACTGAGTTAGTAGGGGATGGGTCATTTGAAGTCACAGCGCTTGCATCATTAGCTCGCGCGACGCCGACCAGCCTGAGCTTTTTATCCAACGACGCCCGACGTGCTGAACTGAAAAAT
>PAFS01000045.1 GCA_002705325.1 Gammaproteobacteria bacterium
CCGCACGGAAGCTTGTCACCACTTCACGCGTCAGGCGCCGGNAAAGCATTGTTGGCTGCACTCGACCAAGAGGAGCGTGCTGAGCTCNTGGATCAATTGAATTTTGANGCAATGACACAAAANACACTTGGGTCACCCACATCGNTGTCTGAAGAGATNGATCGTATTATCGCTGAGGGCCGGTCGTATGATCGCGANGAGCATGTCGATGGAATGNAGTGTGTNGCGGCTCCCGTATTTGGAGAACTTGGTGCGCCGATATGCGCGCTGAGTGTCAGTGGACCGAGTGTCCGCGTGACAGAACCGGTTTTGGTTGGTCACGGCGACGCGGTGTCAAAAACGGCACAGATGGCAACACAACTTTTAGGCGGTGTTGTTCNTAAACATTGGTCGAGTGATGCCTGAAGTCATTCTTTCCGTNAGCGGTCTTGNGAAGTCCTATNATGAAGTGGTGGCGGTGGCNGGTCTTGATTTTGAGATCGCAAAAGGTGAGTGTTTTGGATTGCTCGGACCCAATGGTGCGGGCAAAAGTACCACTCTTGCGATGCTCGAAGGCATGGAANATCCCACGCGAGGAACTGTTCAATATTACGGCGGTCCGCTCCCGTCGGATTATCAAACCCGGGTTGGTATCCAGTTNCAGGCCACAGCCCTTCAAGATTTTTTAACACCCTTTGATAATTTGAAGNTGTTCTCAAGTTTTTACGATGNCCCGATCCCGATGGATCANTTGATCGACCAGTTCCGGTTGCANGAATTTCTGCATCGAGACTCACGNCGTCTCTCAGGTGGGCAAAGACAACGATTACTACTTGCTTTAGCCCTTGTACATAACCCGGAAATTGTTTTTTTGGATGAGCCGACAACGGGTCTGGACCCTCGATCTCGTCGTGATTTGTGGGATGTGGTAGCGGCTTTGAAAGCGGACGGCCGCACTCTGATTTTGACAACGCACTATATGGAAGAAGCTGAAATTCTATGTGACGAACTAGTGATCTTGTCTCATGGCAAAACGCTGCTTCAAGGTCCACCGAAACAACTCATCGCCGATGCCGGCGTTTCCGACTTGGATACACTCTTCTTGTCATTGACTGGCGAGACGCTGGTGAAAACGCAAGAGGTGATTGAATGACATCAATCATGCGGTCAGTGCGACGAATGAAGGCAGTTTTTTTTGCGAGAAACCTCGAATATTTGAGAGATCGAGCAAGTTTTGGCTGGAATCTCGTCTTCCCAATATTAATTGTGTTTGCGCTGGCTGTGGTTTTTTCCGGACCACCAAGAGCATTGTTTACTGTCACCGCGGTCGCATCAGATAGCCTCCCAGAGCTTCTCGAGTTCCCAGGCATTGAGACCATCAGTTCAGACCGCAGCAAAGCACTTGATCGATTGTCTCGACAACAGACAGATTTGGTGGTCGAGGTGGTTGAGGATTCTGTCCGTTATTGGGTGAACGGAAATTCTGCCTCAGGTGCGATTTTGGAGCTTCTTCTCAAATATACCGAATCAAGATCACTCGAGCGTGGCGAAACTGACGGTGAAGCGATTCGATATTTGGATTGGGTTGTACCCGGTATTCTCGGAATGAATATGATGTATAGCGCGTTATGGGGCGTTGGCTATGTGGTTGTTCGTTATCGACAATCAGGGTATTTACGACGCTTGAGAGCAACACCGCTGACAAAATTTGAATTCCTCTCGGCTCAGGTCCTTTCCCGATTATTGGTCACTCTGACTGCAAGCACGATCGTCTTTGTTGGGACGAATCTGATTTTAGATTACAAAATGGTTGGGAGTCTTGGACTCCTATTTTTAATCGCTTTGGTGGGTGGCTTGGCAATGATTACCTTGGGACTTGCGATTGCATGTCGAACTGAGAGTAAAGAGTTTGCTGACGGATTACTCAATGCCATTACATTCCCGATGCTGCTCTTATCGGGTGTTTGGTTTTCACTCGATGGATCACCTGGTTGGGTCCAGATGATCGCGCAAGTTCTTCCTTTAACCCATGTGTTGGAGGCGGCACGTGCTGTGATGCTGGACGACGCCGGAGTGACTGATATTGCGATTCATCTCGCAATCCTTGTTGGGTTCTGTACTGTTGGTATGGGGCTTAGTATTAAACTGTTTAAATGGTAATGAGATGACACAGTCTGCGTTGATCCAAGGAGGCTCAGGTGGCTTGGGACGAGCCTTAGTAAATCGGATTCTTCAGTCTAATCAATTTGATCAAGTCGTCGTCACGGGGCGTGATATCGAGTCAATCGACTCAAGAGATCCGCGTATCATGCCGATCGAACTTGATCTGTTATCTGATCAATCAGTTGTCGATGCNTCGACAGCCGTTGCATCACAGATCGATAAACTCAATCTAGTCGTGACCACTGCAGGGATCTTGCAAGATGAATTGCTTGGTTTAAAGCCCGAAAAAAAACTCGCAGATCTCAGCCGGTCGAATTTGCAAACGGTGTTTTCCGTGAATTGCTTTGGACCATTTCTTTGGTATGCAGCGCTTGGTCGTNTGATTCGTCATCGAGAGCCAATCACNATTGCGACTTTATCAGCTCGAGTCGCTTCCATTGGCGATAACCGGTTGGGTGGTTGGCATAGTTATCGTGCAAGTAAAACCGCACAAAATATGCTGACAAAGAATTTGAGTTTGGAGCTTTCGAGAACCAATCCACATGCGATCGTCGTTGGTCTGCATCCGGGGACAGTTGATACGGATCTCTCAAAACCGTTTCAGGCTGGGGTTGATCCCGANCGATTATTCACAGCGGAACAATCAGCCGGATATCTTTGGGATGTTCTGAGTGAGCTAACACCAGAACGATCAGGTCAAGTGATCGCCTGGGATGGCCAGACGATCACACCATAGGGTTATGCAGTCGCTTGTTCTGCGGTCAACTGAGTGAAATGAAAATGTTTTATCCACTCGTGATTATTGATTGCATACTTTCCGGCCCCACTCAATCCAACAGCAATAGCCAACGCGACAAGTAGGATGGGAAATTCCCAACCACCGCCCTCGGCTGAGAATACCCAGTCATTGCCGAGGTGCATCCAAGTAGCACCATTCAGAATTGGTAATGAAAGCCACGCGGCTGGGCGAGTGAAAGCACCGATTATTAGGGCGATGCCTCCCAAGATTTCACCCACGATAACCAGATACGCAGCGATTGGGGGAAGTCCAATGCTTGCGAAAAATCCAACTGTGCCGTCAATCGTGAAGATCTCGACTTTTCAAAAGTAGCTGTGTGCAAACAAAATCATCCCGAGGACAATACGCGTAAGCGTAAGTCCAGGTGGTTGATTTAACATGGTTGTCTCCTGTGTTTCATGTTTAGACAATGATTATTACCAATTATATGGAGTTAAAATATGATTAAAATCACTTGTTTAATTCTTTTTTGGAACTAATATTCTTAGGAGCACCGAAGGTTTAATGGAGAGGTTATGGATCGTTTATCGCGCGTACCAATTTTTGTCGCTGTGGCCCGTCACGGAAGTTTTGCTGAGGCAGCTCGTCGATTAGGAATGACTGGTTCGGCGGTGAGCAAACAAGTTCAGCGTTTAGAAAATGATCTTGGCGTTCGACTATTCCACCGAACAACCCGTCAGCTCAGCCTAACTGACGAAGGCTCATTCCTTTTCGAGCGCTCAGCTCCTTTAGTTGAAGGAATCGAGGAGGTGGGTGAAATGCTCGCTGGTCGTAAAGCGAAGCCAGAGGGCTCGCTTCGGATTTCTGCTCCCGTCGCGCTCGCCCAGCGCGTACTCAAAGAGCCACTGACATCATTTGTCTCGCATCATCCAGGAATTAATTTGCATGTCGAGCTATCAGANCGATTTGTTGACNTGGTTGGTGAAGGGTTCGACTTAGCGATTCGTATTGGNCACCTTGAGGATTCCTCCNTGGTCGCTCGTCGGCTATCGGATGTTNNGATGGTTCTTGTTGGTGCACCGATTTTGTTGGCTGAGTATGGGACACCAACGACTCCTGAAGATCTNGTTGATATTCCTTTTATTCACTATGCATCGGAACGCGTTATCCAACGGTTGAAGCTTCAACGCGGTCATGAGGAGCCAGTACAAGTCATCACGCAAGCGAAGCTATCAACAAACAATGATCAAATGATGGTGTCTTTTGCGCGAGCGGGCCAAGGGCTCATTTTGCTTCCTCAGTTTATGGTTGAGACCGAATTGGAGGATGGGCGATTACGTGAAGTNTTACCTGAATATCGGTTATTTCCAGAGCGAAAGCTGTATGCCGTCTTTCCTCATGGCCGCCACTTACCTCTNAAAACGCGTGCGTTGATTGATTTTCTAGTGGACGAACTTGCATAAAAACCCAAGCAGCTAAGGCTCNGGTGATTGGTCGCGAAGACAGGTGTTTAGTCGTCGTTACGATTGACGTTGGCGAGAGCAACCGCAGCCATATTNAAGATACCCCGTGGAGAATTGGACGCAGTGGCAACGTGTGCTTCCTTTTCAAGACCCAATAATAGTGGCCCGACGGTCACGCCGTTACCCAGCACTTTGAGCAGATTCCTCGCGATGTTGGCCGAGTCCAAATTTGGACAAATCAGCAAATTGGCTTTTCCTGTCAGCTTACTGTTAGGAAGCAGATCGAGACGAACTTTCTCATCCAACGCCGCATCTGCATGCATTTCGCCGTCAGCTTCAATATNTGNATAACGATCCATAAACATGGTCGTGGCTTCGCGAACTTTCTTGGCCGATGTCGTGTCGGATGAGCCAAAGTTTGAATGTGACAAGAATGCTGCCTTTGGTTGAATACCAAATCGGCGGATTTCATCTGCCGCAAGCTTGCCAAGTTCGCATAANTNCTCGGCTGTTGGGTCAAAATTGACNTGCGTATCTGTCAGGAAAATAGTCCCCTGTGGCANTATCAAAACAGTCATAGCGCCAACGACTGGCGATCCATCTCTGCGCCCGATAANTTCTTCGGCAAGCCGAAGGTGCTTGCCGTAAGTGCCAAAGGTCCCACACAGCATGGCATCTGCATCACCGCGACGGAGTAACATTGAAGCGACGACTGTGGTGTTTGCTCTGACACGTGTCTGTGCAGCCTTGGGTGTCATTCCTTGCCGGGCCATCAGAGCATGATATTCCTCGCCGATTGGGGTAATCACCGCGTCGTCGAGGTTATCGACGATTTGAAAATCCTTGCCCGCTTGGATTGAAAGACNCATTGATTGAATTTTCTCTTCAATGACTTTGCGACGACCAACGAGCGTGACGTCAGCAAGGTTCTCGGAGACGATTAACTGGCAGGCTTGCAGCATTTTTCCGCCTTCGCCTTCGGCCAGCACCAAGCGACGTTTGGTCGCTCGTGCTGCCTCGAACATGGGCTTCATGAGCATTCCTGAGCGGAAGACGAATCGACTTAAATCGTCACGGTACGCATCTAAATCCTGGATCGGGCGCATTGCGACACCCGATTTTGCNGCAGCCANAGCAACTCCGGGTGGAATCTCCATGATCAAACGCGGATCGAACGGCTTTGGAATCAGATACTCTGGACCAAATGTCAGCTGTTCGCCTTGATAGGTATTTAACACTTCGTCTGATGGTGGCGAATGAACCATCGCTGCAATTGCTTCAGCACATGCTGCCTTCATCTCTTCGTTGATGACTGTCGCGCCGCAATCCAATGCAGCGCGGAACAGAAATGGGAAGCAGAGTACGTTATTGACTTGGTTCGGGTAGTCTGACCGACCGGTCGCAATTAGCGCGTCAGGACGTACTTCTTTCACAACCTCGGGCATAATTTCTGGTGTTGGATTTGCCAATGCAAAGATGACAGGCCGATCCGCCATATTCTTGATATCGTCTTGGTCGATGACCCCAGGTACGGATAATCCAAGGAACGCATCCGCTCCAACCAGCGCTTCTTTAAGTGTCTTCAGATCAGTTTCTCTGGCGTATTGCGTTTTGTACTTATCCATCGGTTTTTCACGCCCAGTACGTAGCACACCATGTTGGTCACAGACCGTAATATTTTCTTGTTTTACGCCGAGGGTTTTTAACATATTGAGGCAGGCCAGAGCCGCCGCACCTGCACCTGAACAAACGAGTTTGATTTCACCCATTTCTTTGCCGAGGTATCGCATTGCGTTGAGCATGCCAGCACCAACGACGATTGCAGTTCCGTGCTGATCATCGTGGAATACAGGGATGTTCATTTTTTCCCGTAGACGGGTTTCAATTTCAAAGCATTCGGGCGCTTTGATGTCTTCCAGGTTGATTCCGCCGAACGACGGTTCAAGCGCTGACACCACATCGCAGAATCGATCCACATCAGTTGTGTCAACTTCAATATCGATCGAATTAATGTTGGCAAATTTCTTAAAAAGTACTGATTTACCTTCCATCACTGGCTTGGAGGCGAGCGGTCCGATTGCACCAAGTCCTAGAACTGCTGTTCCATTCGTAATCACGGCAACCATGTTGCCTCGAGCGGTCAATTCAGCAGCCTTACTGGGATCCTCTGCGATTTCTGTACATGCATACGCAACACCGGGGCTGTATGCCAGTGCTAAATCCCGTTGTGTCGCCATCGGTTTAGTTGCTGCGATCTCTAATTTTCCGGCAGGCTCAGCACGGTGATACCGCAACGCTGCTTCACGGAGGTCATTCGACATAGAAATGATTTCCAATTTGTGGTGGGGTGGTTTTGCGGTAGTGTAACGCACTTGGNAAATTAGTTAAGAGGACAATGGATGNCGATACGCCAAATGGGGATTGTTTTTGGCCTAGCGCTTATTGTTGGATCCATCCTGTCGATGTTTTTGCCCGAGAGTGAGTCGACAATTGAAGAACGGCTCTTTTCGGAAATCACCTACCAAATGAGTGAGCTCAAAGATGTCACTGATCATCTGGTCCATATTCGAGATACNNTCTCAGGGACGATGCNGCAACANATCGATGATCATTTNCAACAGGCTGCCGAATGGCTCGTTAGCTTTCAACCAAGCGGAGACACCCATGAGCATCGCAAAGCGTACCTGATGCAGCAAAGTGATGACGTGACNGAACTTGTCACGAAACTCAGCCAAGTTCGGGATTCGATTTCTCAGTCGAATCTCTCATCGACTCAGTGATAAACTAGTATTTTGGCAGGATAGATTCCATGAGTACTCGTCTTCGTTTTTCGTATTCAGACCTTCATCAAACGATTGCTGATGGCGTCCAGAAAATCATTGCAAGCGACTTCCAGTTTGATGTNATTCTGGCAATCGGTGGTGGCGGTTTTATTCCAGCGCGGATTCTTCGCACCTATATTGAAAAACCGCTGATCGCCATTTCACTCGCTCGCTATCATCCAGACGAACCGCCATCTGATGTCCCGCATAAAATTCAATGGGTTGAGGGCGTCAACAATATGATCACTGGTAAGCGGGTGTTGTTAGTTGACGAAGTCGATGACGAGCGNACGACGCTTGCTTTTGCGATTGGAGAACTGCTNGCAGAGAACCCGGCGGAGATCGGCGTGTTCGTGATGCATAACAAGTTAAAAACGAAAAAAGCTGAGTTTCCAGACGCCGTTCAACACGTATTTGTTGGCAAAGATATCNAAGATGTTTGGGTTGATTATCCCTGGGATGCGCGCGATATCGTTCAACATGAACGTGATGCCGCCAAGGGTGGAGTGCTCGAGGTTGATGAAGCCGAAGCAAAGGCTGCGTATCGCAACTAACGGCTANCGTGAGAGCCCNTTAAACCAGGGGTCTGACGGCAAACTCTGGAACCAGTATCGCCTGATGACAAAGGCCATCAATGTCAGNACCGCGGTTAATAGAANATAGAGAATCGCGGCTCCGCCATAGACCCACAAATCGTAACTTCTTGAAAAGACAGTCCTCGCATGGCCCATCAAATCTAACACCGTGATGGTGCTGACAAGTGCACTCGCTTTCAGCAGCAGGATGCCCTCATTAGCCAGAGCAGGCCAAGATGCCCGAAGTGCCTGCGGAAATAAAATTTTG
This sequence comes from Gammaproteobacteria bacterium, assembly GCA_002705325.1. The sequence goes on from PAFS01000045.1 coordinate 8,010, forward strand.
AAGAAGGTCTGTCGAGCACTGAGTCCAATGGACTGTGCGCCCTCAAGTTGTCCTTGCGGCAGATTTCGGATTGCGCCAATTAAAATATTGGTTTGGTAAGCAGCTGAATTGAGCGTGAGAACGATGAGTCCGACCCACCATCCGCTACTGAGGAACAGCCAAGCGGCTGAATCACGAACGAACTCGAATTGAGCAAGCCCATAATAGATGAGCCATAACTGAATCAGGATCGGCGTTCCCTGAAAGACATAAACATAGCCGGTGATGGGTACTTGGATAAATGGGGAGCCAATTGTCAGCAGCTTGGCAAGTGATCTGGCCAACAGGAAGGCTAGGATGAGCGCCAAGANGACCAACTCAAAGGTCGTAAANAAGCCATCAACNAAACGAGGACAATGAGGTCCGATCGAATTCGGAAGCATGGACTCCACGGGTCCACAGACTGATTTACCGATGTGGTAGTGCCATCCTTTGAACCAAAAATATGTGGACTTCAATAAGCCTTCGATCATCAGTTCAGTCCCACTATCGCCACACGACTTTCAAGCCGATCTTTCACACGATTACTCACCCAAGTCATGACCAGGTAAAGACCGGCGGCGGCTAGGAAGAAAATGAAGGGTTCGCGTTCAGTCTCGCCGGCGACTTTTGCGGTTCTTAGGAGTTCGTCAAAAGCAATGACTGCGACCAATGATGTATCTTTGAGTAGGACAAGCCACAGGTTTGTCAAACCAGGTAATGCATAGCGCCACATCAGTGGAAGGTGGACTCGTCTGATTATTTGCCATTGAGACAGTCCGAGTGCACGCGATGCTTCAATCAATCCCNCAGGCACTGCCCAATAAGCNCCNTTGAATACTTCGGACGCGTAGATTCCGAAAATCAGGCCCAGACCAAGCGCGCCTGCCCAGAATTTTGGCGTTGAAACGGTCAGAGGGATTTGCAGCGCACTGAATAGTGCATTGAGCACAAGATCAAGGCTAAAAAAGACGATTAAGATCACCAGGAATTCTGGTGTACCTCTAAATAAGAGCGTTAGTCCGTTAGCAACACCGCGTAATAGCAGGTTCGGCTGAATCTTTAAGATGGCCAGTTTGCCCCCGATAAGGAGACCAACGAGCACTGAAGCAACCGCTAAGCTTACCGTCATCAGTGCGCCGAGGAGCAGTTCATCTCCCCAGCCGGATGCGCCGATGGTGAGTTTGCTCAGAGTCTCCACGAGAGCGGTGGGGACTTGCATCCCCACACAGTATCAATAGATATCAGCAGAAAAATACTTGGCGTTGATCTCTGCATACTTGCCGTTCGCACGGATTGCATCGATTGCATTGTTCAGTGCCGCTTTCAGATCACCTTCACCTTGGCGGATCCCGATACCGATTTGGTCATTGATATCAATTTTATCGCCTGCAAGCTCGTAACCTGAATTCTCTTTGAGCCAATCCATCGCAGGATAGATATCAGACACCATCGCATCCAATCGACCCGCTGAAAGGTCGGCGTAAGCAGCAGTTTGCGTATCATACAACTTGACATCTGCCTGCCCCATCAAATTATCTTCAGCCCATTGAGAGGCCAGGGTTGAACGCTGTGCCCCAACAGTTTTGCCGGCCATATCCTGAGTACCAGCGACCTGACCTTTGGGTCCAATGACGGCCAGATAATTTGAATAGTACCGATTGGTGAAATCAATCGTCTGTTTACGCTCATCAGTGATCGACATTGATGCAATGATTGCGTCGTACTTATTTGCGACGAGTGCCGGAATGATCCCATCCCAGTCTTGGGCAACTAATTCACAATTTGCTTTCATCTCTTCGCAAAGAGCCATTGCGATATCGACATCGAAACCTATGAGATTGCCATTGGCATCAATACCGTTAAACGGAGGATAGGCACCTTCGGTCGCAATGCGTAATGGATCAGGAATACCTGCTGCCAATGATGCCGACGCGACTGCGCTGAATACAACAGATGTAAGAAGTTTTTTTATCATGGTTGTGCTCCTTTTTTGTAGTGGCTCGGATGATATCAGATTTCACCAAGTGCCTTTGCTGGCCATTGAAATCCACGGTTCGGCCGGTGCAAGTGCATCGCCCGCTTGTAAAAGTTCAATCGAAATCCCGTCGGGACTTCGAACAAACGCCATGTGTCCATCACGAGGCGGCCGATTGATGGTGACTCCGAGCTTTTGTAAGTGGTCACAGAGCCCGTAAATATCATTGACCCGGTACGCGAGATGACCGAAATTCCGGCCACCGGTGTATTCCTCCGGATCCCAGTTGTANGTCAACTCAATGAGNGGCGCCTTGTGCTGTTGCGCACTACTCAAATCATCGGGTGCCGCTAAGAACACCAGCGTAAATCGTCCCTGATCACTGTCATAACGACGGGTTTCTACTAATCCCAATCCATCACAGTAGAACCGTAATGAGGCGTAAAGATCGGTGACTCGGATCATGGTGTGAAGGTATTGCACAAAGCCTCCAAATTTTTTTAAAAATCACTTTTATTTGTTCAAGATAAGGCGCATAAAGCAACCTTAGGTTACTACAGAAGTCGAATGCCATGCGTATTATCTTTACCGGTTTATTGTTGATGTCGTCGCAATCGTTATGGGCCGCCGGCATCCCCGTTTACGTCGATCAAGCAACAACGAGCGAGGTGCAGACTGGGACAAACGTATCTGGTCGTGTGGTTGCCGGTGTGATTCATACGTTGTCCGCTGAAGTGGCAGAAACGGTTTCGACCATGAACGTTCTCGTTGGAGACTCTGTGAAGGCGAATGAGGAACTCGCGCGTCTCGATGACACTGAAATTCGTAACCAGTTGAGGAGCCTTAAGGCCCGGAAAACCTATCTGACGGCTCATCTCGCTTTGTTGGAACAGCGAAAAATAGTTCGTGAGCAACAACTGACTCGTGCCGAGAGCTTGAACACCAGAGATTTACTGACACGCGACGTAACCGAGCAAGCGGAACTCAATGTGATCCAGATGGAAAGCGATCTTGTGAAAACGCGTTATGAACTGGATGAAGTGAATATCCAAATAACAGATGTTGAACGTCAGTTGAGACAAACTCGCATCGCTGCTAAGACTGCTGGTCGCGTGATTACGATCAACGTGACCGAGGGCCAGTACGTAAAACCAGGTGATCAATTGTTTCGATTATTGCCTGATTTAGGGATTGAAGTTGAAGCTGAAGTCAGGCCTGAGGCTTATAACTCGATGTCAATTGGACAGATTATTTCCGGGACCNTGCGCAACGCCTCCTATGATTTGAAAGTTCGCGCATTAATTGCAGAACAAAATCAACGAACTGGCTCGCGATTAATTCGCTTGCAGTTTGTGAGCCCACCTATGGNCCATTTTGTGCTCGGAGAATCCATTGACCTCACTTTGCCGATTGGCAAGACCGCAGAAAGGATCACGATNGCGAAAGATGCTGTGATTCCGAGTCGAGGTGGGCATCGAGTTGTGGTCATTGTTGATGGCAAAGCGGAACCACGCCGTGTTGAACTTGGCGCGGGTTTTGGCGACCGGATTGTNGTAACACAGGGTATTGAAGCGGGTGAGCTTGTCGTAACTCAAGGCCAAGATGGCTTACGCAAAGGACAAGACGTCAGTATCGTTGGAGACCAATCGTGAACGGCCTGATACGNAGTGCTATCGCACACCCGATCGGGGTATTGGCGGTTGTGCTATCGATGATTTTATTTGGCGTCGCATCACTTCAAACAATCCCAATTCAAATGACGCCTGATATCGACAAACCGATTCTTCAAGTACGTGTGAGCTGGCCTGGTGCATCACCTAAAGATGTAGAGCAGGAAGTCGTTCTTCGGCTCGAGCGCGAATTGACTGGACTTTCGGGTGTACAGAGTGTTCAAAGCGACAGTCGTCGTGGCCAGGCTCGGGTCACTTTGACCTATGGCGTCGGTCAGGATATGGATGCAGCTNTAGTAAAGCTTCTTGGTCAATTGGCCCGAGTCTCTGGTCTACCAAGTGATGCAAAGCAACCTGAAGTTCGGACATCGAATTCGGATGATTCACCGATCGCGAGAATGGCGCTGGTTGCTCAAGATGGGGTTGAGATTGACATCGATACACTTGGTCAATTTGTTGATACCGTCATTCTTGAACCGCTCAGTCGAATCAGCGGTATCGCTGAAGTGACCTCAAGGGGTGGCGCAGCTCGCGAAATACGGATTGCACTTGATATCGATCGCGTTGCTGAATTTGGGCTATCGATTGCTGAAGTAGCGGATGCCATTCGTGCGTCGTCCGCTGAGGTGACAGCGGGAGAGATCACAGAGGGTAACCGCAGTTTTACGCTGAGGACGGAGGCAATCAGTTATACACCGGACACCGCTAAAGAGCTTGTTGTTCGGACCGATCTTCGCGATGGTCGTATCTTCAATGTCAAGTTGTCAGACATTGCTGATATTGAGCTGGGATATAAGACGCCAAGTAGTTTCCGTCGGCTGAATGGCAAGCCGGCAATTACCTTTGCGGTGCTCAGAGAACCTGCCTCGAATGTTGTCACGACACTCGAACGACTCAAAAACGAAGTCGATGCGTTAAACGCGGGCGTGCTTGCTGAGCAAGGGCTCGATTTACGTGTTGTTTATGATGAAACTGTGTATATCGGATCAGCGCTGGATCTGGTTCAAAGCAACATCATGATTGGCGGTATTTTGGCGATCGTGGTTCTCTTGACCTTTTTACGCGCGTTAGCGCCAACGGCAATTGTGATGATCGCGATCCCGGTGTCGATCATCTCGACCTTTGTGGTGATCGCAGGACTTGGTTTATCAATTAACGTGATCTCGCTTGCCGGGCTAGCATTTGCTGTCGGGATGGTTGTTGATGCATCCATCGTGAGCCTTGAGAACATTTACCGACTGAAACAGTCTGGTTTTCCTACTTTGAAGGCCGCTTATTGGGGAGCGCGCCAGGTTTGGGCGCCAATCTTGGGTTCAGCACTGACAACGGTTGTTGTCTTTATCCCAATCTTGATATTAGACCTCCCGGTCGGTCAGCTTTTCAGAGATATTGCAGTCGCTATCAGTGCATCGGTCATTGTGTCTGTGATTGTTTCAGTGACCGTGATTCCAGCCCTGGCGTCTTGGTTGATTAAAGATGTGCAACGTTTTGATCAGCAAACTCGCATTCCAGTGATCGATACGCTGGCTCGAGGGTTTAAGCACTTGGTACTGTCGTATTGTCGGGTTGTTGTGCGATCAACGGCTGGAGGATTAGTGGTTGTCTTNGCCCTGATCGCAGGCTCGGTCGCGACNCTCATGATGATGCCGCCGTTNGATTATTTGCCCGATGGCAACAGAAACTTTGTATTTGGACGCATCTCAGTCCCACCTGGCTACACNCGCGAAGCCACCGTCAATTTTGCGCAGTCGATGGAAGATGTCGCCCGCCCACTCTGGGAAAATCCCAATCCAGAAAAGCTTCCGCATATCGATCGCTTTTTCTTCGTTGCCTACAACGGAGGTGCCTTTGCTGGTGCTGCGACAGAAGATGCAGGACGAATTCGCGAGCTGATTCCAGTGTTATCTGAACCAGTGGCCAAAGCGCCAGGAGCCCGTGCCTTTGTGACCCAAGCNTCGTTGTTTGGTCGGTCAGTTGGAGGGTCACGTGGCATTTTGATCGATGTACTCGGACCCGACTATGAAACAGTTGAACCTGCCTTCCGCAGTATTAGACGACAAGTCAGCGAGTTATTTCCGAGGAAAGCNGGCCACCAANTCCGTGTTCGACCGTCAGCAAATGCGGTGGGCCCCGAGTTGGTTGTNAGGCCAGATCGCGATGCACTGGCTCGAGCCGGCGTTTCTGCACGAGATTTTGCACAAGCTCTCGATGTATACAACGATGGCATTCTGGTCCGAGAGATACCACTGGGTGGAGAGTTGGTTGAATTAGTCTTAACAACCAAGACTCGAGAGACTTCGAAAATCGAAGATATTGCGGATATTCCGGTGATCGCTCGAGACGGATCTCTGGTGAAGGTCGGTCAAGTTGCCGAGGTATCGATCGAGTCGGCGCCGAATCAATTATTACGAAAAGCCGGTCGTCGTGCTGTGACGATCGAATTACGCCTGCATGAGTCGATTCCATTGGAAACAGCTATTGCTGAAATCAATGAAAAGGTCGTGAATCCATTCAATATCAATTCGAAAAATGGCGTCAGACTCGCGCTGTCAGGAGCTGCTGATGAGCTATCAAAGGCCTGGACTGCGATGCAAACGAACGTTGTTTTAGCGGTCGCTGTGATTTACCTACTATTGGTGATTTTATTAAAAAGTTTCGCCTTGCCGCTCGTCATTCTCGTNACTGTGCCAATCGCAGCAACCGGCGGAATTCTTGGATTAGCCTTATTGAACCTATATATGGATCAGCCATTGGATATGTTGACGATGCTCGGCTTTATTATCCTCACGGGTGTGGTCGTCAACAATGCGATCTTAATGGTTGAGCAAACGCTATGGCANATCCAACATGATGCAATGGATNCAGTTGCTGCAATTCTGGANGCGACCAGTAATCGGATTCGTCCAATATTTATGTCGACACTAACGAGTCTNTTTGGTTTATTGCCGTTGATTGTTTTCCCAGGAGCAGGCTCTGAATTGTATCGAGGAATTGGGATTGTAGTGTTTAGCGGTCTGCTTTTATCGACCGTTTTGGCTCTGTTTTTCATTCCACCATTGATGGCTGTTTTGATGAAACGATACAAACCAGGCTCACCGATCGGTGATATGACCGAAGAGATGACAGCACCTCTTTCTCAAACTGCCTGACGAGACGCTCGAGATTCGATAGAATCTCGNGCTTTTAAACTTCACCGAGACCATGCATGGAAATAAATGCCCGTAATACACTNATNGCCGACCTTAAAGCGCGTACCGACGTGCTGAGGGGGTATCTTTGACTGTACAGCAAAGCGNGAACGACTCGACGAAGTCAATTTAGAGCTCGAAGATCCAAANGTTTGGAATGANCCAGCCAAAGCACAAGCACTNGGTCGCGAGCGCGCAAGCTTGGAAGCTGTCGTCGAGACGATTGANGAGTTGGATCAAAGTCTTNNCGACCAGACNGAGCTAACGGAAATGTTACTTGAAGANGGCGACCAAGATGGACTCACCGAAGTCGATGAAGAACTTGAGCATTTAGAAACCTTGGTTGCTGGACTTGAGTTTCGCCGAATGTTTTCTGGTGAAGCTGACAGNAATAATTGTTATCTCGATATTCAGGCGGGTTCAGGAGGCACTGAAGCGCAAGANTGGGCGAATATGCTACTTCGCATGTATCTCCGCTGGTCGGAGAAAAAAGGGTTTAAGGTTGAGGTCGTCGAGGTTTCAGAGGGTGAGGTTGCAGGAATCAAGAGTGCGACGATTCATGTGAAAGGCGAATATGCCTTCGGCTGGCTGCGGACAGAGACAGGCGTCCACCGATTGGTTCGTAAGAGTCCTTTTGACTCCGGCGCGCGGCGCCATACGTCATTCTCTTCAGTTTTTGCCTCGCCTGAAATCGATGACAACGTGGAAATTGANATCGATCCATCTGACCTTCGCATCGATACCTACCGNGCATCAGGAGCCGGAGGTCAGCACGTGAACAGAACAGATTCTGCGGTACGGATTACCCATGAACCGAGTGGAATTGTGGTGCAATGCCAAAGTCAGCGTTCACAGCACCAGAACAAGGATTTTGCGATGAAACAACTTCGCGCTAAGTTGTATGAACGTGAGATGGATGCGAGACGTGCTGAAGCCCAAGCCCTTGAGGACTTAAAGGCAGATATTGGCTGGGGTAGTCAGATTCGTTCTTATGTCTTGGATTCAAGTCGAATTAAGGATTTGAGAACGGGCGTTGAGACCTCCAACACGCAATCCATGTTGGATGGCGCGTTAGATCCATTTATTGAAGCAAGTTTGAAGCAGGGACTGTAATGACTGGTCACACCACTCCAGAGATCGAAGTCGATGAAAATCAATTGATCGCTGAGAGGCAGAAAAAACTATCTCTGATCCGCGATGCCGAGGGACCCACCTTTCCGAACGACTTCAGACGGAGCCACTTAGCACTTGATCTAGCGCAAATGTACGGGTCTGACGATAAAGAGACCTTGGCTGAGAAGGGGTTGGAAGTCGCTGTCTGTGGTCGTGTGATGTTACGTCGAATCATGGGAAAAGCGAGCTTCTTAACGATTCAAGATGCCAGTGGGCGTATCCAACTTTACGCTCGTAAAGCGGNTCTTCCTGANGGCGTTTATGACGACTTTAAGACCTGGGATCTGGGTGACATTGTTGGTGGCCGGGGGANCTTATTTAAAACCAATACCGGAGAGTTATCGGTTCACTTGACCGANATTCGGTTACTCACCAAATCATTGCGTCCTCTGCCAGATAAACATAAAGGCCTGACGGATACAGAGCAGCGTTATCGACAGCGCTACGTTGATCTCATGACCAATGATGAGACACGTCACGTNTTTACCTTGCGTTCAAAGGTGATCGCAGCGATTCGTCACTTTTTTGAATCACGCGATTTCTTGGAAGTCGAAACACCGATGTTGCAANTGATCCCCGGTGGGGCANCGGCGCGCCCTTTTGTCACCCATCACAATGCACTTGATATCGATATGTACCTCCGAATTGCGCCGGAATTGTACTTGAAGCGCCTGGTTGTTGGTGGATTTGAGCGGGTATTTGAGATTAACCGCAACTTTCGCAATGAGGGGCTGTCGACCCGTCATAACCCAGAATTCACGATGCTCGAATTTTATTGGGCCTATGCGGATTATCGTGATTTGATCGCGACCACTGAAGTGCTGCTACGCGAAGTCGCACACAATGTGTGTGGTAAAACCGTNTTNACGCTGGAAGACGGCTCACAAGTCGACTTGAAAGAGTCATTCCATACGTTGACGGTCAAAGAAGCAATTTTGAAGTATTGCGATCAANCAACAGATGCCATCCTCGATGATCTGGCACAAGCGACAATGCTCGCCCAATCATTAGGACTGAAAGTTGAATCTCCGTGGGGTCTCGGCAAAGTACAGATTGAGATTTTTGAAGCGGTCGCTGAAGAACAATTGATGCATCCAACATTTATCACCGAATATCCGGCTGAAGTAAGCCCGCTTGCACGACGTAATGATGAGAATCCGTTTGTCACCGATCGATTCGAATTTTTCATCGGTGGACGGGAACTTGCGAATGGGTTTAGTGAGCTCAATGATGCGGAAGATCAGGCGCAACGTTTCCGCGAACAAGTTGCGCAAAAAGCTGATGGCGATGATGAAGCAATGTTCTATGACGATGATTATTTGCGAGCGCTTGAATATGGGTTGCCGCCAACGGCTGGAGAGGGCATTGGTATTGACCGGCTTGTCATGTTTTTAGCTGAGCAGCATTCGATTCGTGATGTCATTCTTTTCCCAGCGATGCGTCCGCAGGGATAACCAGAGTCTGGTCATCGGCGAACCATCGCTGTTGATTTGTTCGCTTCTTTCTCGATGGTGAGTTGATGAATCCGTGGATCGCACATCTTGAAAATCAGGATTTGAAATGGATCGTAGACCATGGTCAAGGGGTCTATTTGGATCCAGGGATCGATGTGTATTTCCCGAAGCCGACATTGATCCTTGATGGACAACTCGAGTGTCGAGGTCATGTTCGGGCTAGTGGTGCATTACTGGGAATTTCAGAATGGTATCTTGAGGTGGAGCGAGGTGCGCTTTGGAGTCTCATTACACCCGTTTGGGCACTCGAGTTACCACTGACCCGTCAACATCGAACGGTCTGGAGTGTTGCGATTGCTGTTGCCATGTCCGCTGAAATTCGGCTTGCACAACCTGATGCCCGCGGCCTTGCTGATGTGGAAGCTGCCCGTTTGAAATTCCGGTATGTTGTGAGTCAGTTAGAGACCACTTTATGAGGGACCAAAGTGGCTGAAGAAACCCGCCAATCGGCGACAGACAGTTTAGGATTACCTCGCCGGATGTGGTGGTTGTGGCCATTTGTTGTTCTATTGATTGTGATCTGGGCAATCAGTCTGTGGGCAGTTCGGGTCGCAGGTACGCAAACTACGCTTGGTGTTGTGACCTCACACCGTGGGCTTGGCAATACCGCACAGGCCGAAGTCGCACTATTCGTCCCCTCGACTATTCGATCACGTGGACTGGGTGAGCGCGTTGATGTGACATGCCAAGACGTGACACTCATCGGTCAGGTGTATACCGAGTCGGGCGATATGTTGTCTGTTCAAGATATTCGCGACTGGGTTGGAAGCCGATTATTGGCAGAGCGGTTGTTTAATCAAGGTGTTCGATTACAACAGGTCGTTACCGAGTCAGATACGAATATCCCGGCGCCGGGTGAACATTGTGACGTGACGTTGATTAGTGGGCGTGTTCGTCTCATTGATCTGTTAGGCCGTAGCTTAAACCCATGACAGCGACCTTGGATGGCTTTATTGCAACCGGGGCGACTTTTGAAGCGGTCGCCGATGAAGCTGAATCACTCGGATATCAGTTGAGAGAACGTCGCTTAAAGCCGCCAGTTTCTGGATCTATTTTTGTCGATCAACATGGCCTCCTGCAGCGTGTACGTTATCAGCTCTTTGGTTGGGTGATGAGTATTGATGGCGACTCAAAAATCCATCTCATTCGGTGGCGAAAGGCGTTTGCGGTCGGCGGATACGTGCTTGAGCCTGAGGTCGCCGATTATCGACTGACCATACAATGGCTCGCCTTGACGTTAGTGGTCCTCGCACGATTACTGCTCGTGCTGCTGGTTAGCATTCTCGGTCAGGTGAATGATTTATCGTTGACTCCGCTTTGGATTTTAACAGCCCTCATTTTGGCTTCGACGACTTACACTTCAATCACATTAATTCACAGATCGCAGTGGCGAGACCTTGAAGCAGCTTTAGATGCGATGGCACCTGATTGGATTCCCAGACTGTCCAGAGATGTTGGTGGCCGTATCCTCGCATGTTGNACGGTTNTCGGCATGTTGATGCTTGANAGTGTCNTGCACTTGTCCGCATCAATTTGGGTGGTGGGGCTTGGTTTNTTATTTCTTGATCTGATGCCAACACGTCATTTCAAACAAGCGCGAGCGATTACACAGAAACCTCGGGTTCGGATCGAACGAGAGCCAAGAAAAATGATGGATGAGTTGCTCGAGCTACTTCACATCAAAGGCTCGGGAGTACACGTATTAAGGACTCGGGTTCCAGAGATACTCTTGCGTGCGAGCGAAGAACTGGTTCGTCAAGGCCAACCAATTACTGTTCTAGGTCCAGAATCTGAGTTTTGGCCAGGTACCCTGAGGAGTAACTTTGCCTGGGATGCGAGTGATGAAGGTGAATACCATTTCGCTAATTTGATGGAATTGATTGGCATGACTCATTGGCGAGAACGTTTCGGTGATTCACTCAATTATCAAATCGGACCCCACAATCAAGGTCTCTCATCCTCAGAGGCAGCCGCGTTGGCAGTCGCTCGTGCACTGGCACAAGGTGCGGAAACTCTAATTTTGGTTGATGCGTTAGCGCCTCTGTCGGCTGATCGGCAAATGGAACTACTGAATCGATTAGGTTTTGCGAATTGTCGTATTTTTGTATTTTCCAGCGTGTCTGACTTGTGGGAAGGTGATGTCATTGAGCTCGATTGAAGCACNGNTCTTCGANCTNGCAGCCGGCAATGTTTCAGCAGGCCTNGCTAGAGACCGGTTATGGCAAGTCAAAGAAGGTGAGGCGAGACTNCGTCTTCTGATTTCAGACGATGAAATTGGAACCATGCCAGTTCCTGAATCGGGTTGGTTCCTGGTTCCTGAGTCACGGTATTTACGTATTCANTTAATCGCAGACACAGCGATCTCATTTGAAAGTCGGCTCCCACTCAGTCTGATCCCGCGACTTGGTGATCTTGGACGTCACCAGTTGATTCAACCCATTCGTCAGATGATGTCTGTCGCAGGCGTTGATGATGGTCTCATCGACTGGAGCGTGAAGTTAGCGCAACCCACATTCCGGTCTTGGTTCGGGGAGTCATTGGATCAGTCGATTAGACTCGCTCAACCAATGTCGCCCGATATTATGACGCCACTGATCGCTGATCATGTGCCGCGAACAATGTTGGAGCAGGATTCGCTGCCTGAGGAACGTCGCGTGCTACCTGTCTTGGTGACGGCATCGATTTTGTCGATTGTGGCTGTTGTCAGTTGGCTTTGCGCGTTAGTGACTCTCGAAGCACCAGGTTTTGTGCTGAGTTATCACTATTTCACTGTTGCGCTTGGAAGCCTAGTTATTGTTGCGTTAGCTGTTTGGATCATTCATTTGTTCGCCCAGCATTATCGCGACGTATCACTTGTTGGTTTAGCGGCTGCTTTAGCAATGATGATATTGATCCTTCTTTTCGAAGCCCCAAAACTTGCCATCTCGCTGATCTTTTCAGGAGGTCTTATNGGCATTGCATATTGGGTCTATGTGCGACGATTACTCACTGAACTTCCGGCGATTGATCAGCCCATGCGCTGGCTATCACTGCGGTTGTCGCGTGATGGAGTCCCTTCCGTCAGAGAACGNGTACTCGAAGTTTGGGATCAGGCACGTCAGTGGGTCATCGCACGGATTGAATTGGTGGCTGAATACAGCCGATTCAGCCGCGCTGTGATTGCCGCAAGTTTAGTGATTCCGGCGATCGCATCAACGGATGAAACCCGACCCGTTGTTCTAACCGGGTTGTCCCTCGGAGCCCTGCTATTGTTGGAACGTTTGCGGGCTGCAATGCCAGTGAGCCTTGAGTCGACACCGGAGCAGAGTGATAAAAAAACCGTGCNGCCTTTAGCGCTGAGTGGGGAAGTNCAATATGAGGACGTTGTCTTTCGGCGTCATGCCGGCGAGGCTCCGTTATTCAATCAACTGTGTTTCCATTGTCCTGATGACAGCTTGGTTCGCATCACCGCTGCTGAGGGNGCTGGTCTCTCAACGCTCAAACATTTATTACTCCGCCAAGTCACTCCAGAGCGCGGTATCGTGCGTGTTGGCGGAATGGATGTCGCACGGCTTGATCCGACTGTGCTGGCTTATTCTGTAATTATGCTCGATCATCCGCGAGACACCGACGTTACGACGGTCGGGGAGTGGTTGTTTATTGAACCGGGCATCGAACCATCGACGCTTGAGNTACATCTGCAAGCATTGTCTGCCAGCCATTGGATTGAATTGTTGCACGATCGCTTGAATGCACCATTGGGAGCTTTGCAATCGATCGCGGGTCCGCACGGGATGAATCGTTTGAAAATCGCACGGGCTTTGTCAAGAAAGGGCCAGCTGATGTGGCTTNATCATTGGTTAATTGGTCTTGATCAGCATTCGCGAGCACATGTCATCGATAGTTTGGTCGAACGCTCTGGGACACGTTTCGTGGTTGATCGTAACGAATTGCTCAAAGGGCAAGCATCANTTCACTGGGAGGTCTCGCGTGATTGAGCAGCAACTGTTCCTTGGCGCATTGACTGAACNGGAATATCNACATTGGCTCGATAANNCGGTCATTAAACAGNTGCGGTCTGGTGAGACGCTCATTGGTGAGGATGATTTTCCCGATATNCATCTCGTTTTGCGTGGTCAATTTGCGATGCGCCGAGGGGAGCGATCGCCCGGTGTTGTCGGTTTGGATGAATTTCTCACCGGTTGGATGACCGATCGAGAGTGGCTTGCTGATCGATCAATGGTCCTGATTTATCTGGATTCAGGTCGATTTGGACAAANNTTATCGATTGATCCACGTCGGAAGCAACTGTTTCACCAAAGTGTCACACCCATGCTGGCCGGTCGCTTATATCGCGATTTATGTGAGACTCAGACCGTTCCTATTGCTCTCATGCGCGGATTTGAGCGAGGTGTGACGCGTTTCCACGAGCTCCGGCAGACCTTTTTAAAGTGATAAACCAGCAATCATCCAGTCATCACGGAGAGATTTTTTTATATCTCTCNATCATGATNTGTTTTTGCGTGTTGTATGCACCGCAACCGANGCTTTCGGAGCTCGCTGAGCNCTTTATGGTCTCAAAGCCTGANGCGGGTCTTTTGGTTTCGGTGACTTTGATTCCATTGGCAATCGCACCACTGAGTTATGNCATTTTTCTCAAACAACTGAGTGCACTCACGATATTGAAATGGGCCTTACCGTTGTTGGCGATTGCNATGGCATNGTCTGGCTTTGTGCAGTCCTACGAAGGCATGTTGATTCTTCGTTTGAGTCAGGGTGCGCTGCTTCCCGCGATCATGACTGCAACCATAGCTTATTTGACGTCCGGCCGAGAAGGTCATGAGCTATCAAGAGTNATGGCACTCTATATATCGGCCACAATCTTTGGNGGAATGGCGGGTCGAGTGNTNTCCGGTCAGTTGGNTTCGTATATCGAGTGGGAATGGGTCGCATCGATGTGGGCGGTCCTCCTTTTGCTGGTNANAATGACACCATGGCGACGGGCAACGCCAAAANCGTTGAANTTGATTAAACCGGATGNGCAACTCATTAAAGAGGCAGTCACCAGTCGAGGGAACGGTCTGATTTTTCTGTCGGTCTTTTGTATGTTTTGGGTGTTTGCCGGATACCTTAATTACTTGCCATTTCGGAACAATGAGGTCGACCCAGGTGCTTCGACGGGCTTAGTCGGCCAGAGTTATCTTGGATAGAGTATTGGGATTGTCTCTGCTTTGATGGCTGGTTGGCTAGCCAAACGATTTGGTGGCCCGTTCCGTGTTGCGATGATCGGTTTTATTGTGATGATTGGATCCCTTGTCCTGTCATTGGGTGATGTGTGGATGTTGATCGCACAGGTATTTGTCATGTGTCTTGGTATGTTTGTGATTCACACCTTGGCTGCATCAGAAGTCAATCATAACGCCCGTTCGCTGGGTGGTGTTGTCAACGGGCTGTATGTCTCATGTTATTGCGCGGGTGGGGCACTTGGCGCTTGGCTGATGGGATATGTCTACGAGTTATTTGGCTGGACTTTGTTCTTGATGGTCCTTGCTGCAATCGGAGGAATGGGTACTTGTTGCATGTGGATGTATNGNCAGATGCATCAGACACGANGACGATAAATCGCCGCATTTTTGTCATTTTCCCGGCACTCAACTTCGAGAAGAAAGGATCGGTGGTTGGTTTGTTCACGGGTCCATTTGTCAACATAGTCAAATACAAACTCTGCGGTGCGTTCCAGGCTGACATTGGGTAAGACACGCAGGTCGACAATTCGTTTGTCATGAAGATCCTGAAAAAGTTGTAGTTCAGGATCATCTTCATTGATCAGCGTTGTATGATCAAACCAGTAAGAGAGCCAGGATTTGATGTCTGAGAATTCACCAAAATCGACACCAAACCCAGATTCCGTTAACTCCTCGCATCCAAAAGTCATTTTAAAACTNCGCGAGTAGCCATGGANGAATTTACAATGGCCTTNATGACGCCATTGNCGGTGACTACATGGNTAGTTGTCGAACGTTTTGATNGTTTGGTNAACACTCATTTCTNCAANTATACGAGGTTTCNNGATGTCGATGAATTGGAATTCCCCANTCCACCCCGAATTTTTAACAACAGACAATCGTCGTCTATCAGTGAATCGTATCTTNTGCATCGCCAAGAATTATGAAGAGCATGCCAAAGAAATGGGTGGTGAGGTTGATCGTAAAGCGCCGTTTCATTTTCAGAAAAGTTTCGATGCACTGACTTTTGGCCCAGAGGTTCGCTNTCCAAGTCACACAGATGANCTNCACCACGAAGTTGAGCTTGTTGCAGTCTTGGGTCAAGGAGGGACCAATTTAAGCCTGGAAGAAGCGCAATCCGTTATCTTCGGTTATGCAGTTGGNCTTGATTTNACGCGTCGTGATCGTCAGGCAGAAGCTAAAGAGAANGGCCGTCCTTGGGAAATTGCTAAAAATTTTGATGATGCTGGAGTGATGGGTCGGGTGACTCCAAAGTCCGAACTGCCNNNGATGGACAACGCTGTAATTACCCTTGACGTGAATGATCAGCNACGTCAGGCGGGGAACATTAACCAAATGGCGTACAACACCACTGAGCTCATCGCCTTTCTTTCAACACTACAGGAATTGAANGCAGGTGACCTGATCTTCACGGGAACACCATCAGGCGTGGGTGCTNTGACTCGTGGTGATCATCTGGTTGGCCGGATCGATGGCTTGGAGGACNTAGCCATTCAACTCGTTTAAGGNAGTCGAATGCCGATGCNACGGAGAAACTTTTTCTCAAACTCCCAGAAGTACTTAAATTGTCCTGCCATNGTGCCAATGATGATGAGTAAGCATTGATAGACAGGGAAGATCACGAGAATTCGGAGTGGCCAAAAAATCCAGGGCGGCANCGTCTCTGAATTAATTCCNAAAAAATCAAGAACAGGTCCNGNCGCATACACAGCTGTTGAGCCGGTGNCTGCGAACACAATAAAAATAACGATCAACTGTNNTGGTGACTCAGCTTTAAAGACAGACATCAGTTTTTGCATGACGGATCCTGGGNCAGTNAGATNTGTAGANATGACCGTTATAANACCAANGATCGAGCGCGTTCCTTTGCTCGNTCAGCATTGAGTNTATCACCGGCNGCCGCGTAACAGTAACCCAGGAGTAACTCGCTGATGGGATCTTTTGGATTGAGCTCGCGAACTTTCAAAGCTGACTNTACTGCCTGATTGGGNTCTTGATTGGCGACGAGTAATTCAGCCNGAAGACGCCAGACACTGTGTTCATTTGGAAGAATTTTCAAGGCGCGTCTGATGAGCTGTAGCGCCTTTGGAAACTGCTCGTTGGCGCCTGCTTTCCTNGCCTCGGTGACAANTTTCAAACCTGATTCCAGNNNCTTNATTTCCGTTTGAGCGTCGACAAATTCGCGACTCATTGACTNACCAGTCGCTGCAAAACGGTTCACTTCTGATTTGATCGCGGCGAGACGCTCACGACTGATCGGGTGAGTTCCGAGTAATTTCTGCNCNACAGAATTTCCANCTNCACCAAGTTTCGCGAGTTTTTCCTGCATGCCAACCGCACCTCGAGGATCAAATCCCGCGCGGACCATCAGGTCAANACCGACCCGATCTGCTTCCAACTCATTGGATTGGCTGTACTGACCCATCAAGATNTTCTGACCGAGTCCAATGATTCGATTTGATCNNGGTTTCGTTNCCGGTTCAGAGATCCCGATTTCGATGACTTGTGCGGCCAAACCAACTAAAGCCCCGAATGTCTCGCGACCGGTACCGTGAAGCTCAATACTGTGGGCCATTTCATGGCCTAAGACCGATACCAGTTCCGCCTCAGTTTCAGNTGCTAACACGAGACCGTAGTTCACTCCCATTTTGCCNCCAGGTAGCGCCCAGGCGTTGATGGACCCATCATTGATCAATCGGATTTCCCAAGGGAATGGGGAGTTTGCAGTCCTCGCCAAGCGCTGAATGAGTCCGTTGAGGTAGGTCGAGGTCACCGGAAATTGGGTNANATCGCCGCCAGATTGTGCTAACGCAAATGGATACTGCCGAATTCCTTTTTGAATCTCTTTCTTTGGATCTGTGACGACTTGGACGACCGAATCGATGGGATCACGAACGGGGTTCTGGCACCCTGTGAGTCCAAGGGCTGCGATCAGGGCAAAAAATACTCCTAATTTCATAGTTGTTTGATCGGGATTGAACGCACATTCAACGCGGCATTCGAAATTCCTGCATTGTTTTTCAAAAGTGCCTGCTCGGCCCGATAGCTGGAGCGAACCATTGGACCTGAGACAACTTCGAGGAACCCACGCTCGAGACCCCATTCTCGGTAGCGATCAAAGGCTTCAGGTGCAACATAACGATCAACTGGCAAGTGGTTGACCGTGGGTCTGAGATACTGACCGAAGGTCACGATATCAACATCATGTTCACGCATGTCGTCCATGGCTTGTTTGATTTCATCCTCAGTCTCTCCAAGCCCTAACATCAGACTCGTTTTCGTTAACACTTGCGGACGATGTTGTTTTCCATGGGCAAGCACCGAGAGCGTTTGTTGATAGCTCGCGCGTGGGTCTCGGACTGGATGAGTGAGACGTTTGACTGTCTCAACATTTTGAGCAAAAACATCAAGTCCCGAGTCAATGAGTTTCTCTACGTCTGACATGACTCCCTGAAAGTCAGGAGTTAATGCCTCGACAGCTGTTTCTGGGCTTCGTTTTTTTATCGCACGTACAGTTGCAGCGAAATGATTCGCTCCACCATCAGTGAGGTCATCACGATTGACGCTTGTGAGAACCACATACTTGAGACCCATCAAGGCAACGGATTCGGCAGTATTTGTCGGCTCATCGAGATCGAGCCATCCCTTGGGGTTTCCGGTATCAACTGCACAAAATTGACACGCTCGCGTACAAACCGATCCCATCAGCATGATCGTCGCAGTCCCTGCGCTCCAGCATTCGCCAATGTTAGGACACATCGCTTCTTCGCACACCGTTGACAACCGGTGCGTACGGACAATTTTTTTAACCGCTTGATAGCCTTCGCCACCTGGGCTCACAAAGCGCAACCATTTTGGCTTGTCGCCTCGTGGTGCTTGCCCATCAGTCCGGCGTTTTTGGCCATTTTTGATGGCCTTCACGCCAACGTCGTTGATGATTTTATCGCCACTTTTAGGGCGCGCTTTGTGTTCTGTCATGCGGCTTCCGTTGGTTTATCGGTGTAGTCCGAAAGTGGTGGACAACTGCACACCAGATTGCGGTCGCCATAGACATTATCAATTCGAGCAACAGGCGGCCAGTAGCGATCGGTCTTCAACGAGCTCAACGGGAATGCGGCCTGCTGACGCGAGAACGCATGAGGCCATTGATCCGCAGTGACCGCCTCAACGGTGTACGGGGCATGGCGAAGAATCGAGTTGTCCGCTGATACGTTGTCAGATTCAATCGCTGTGATTTCGTGACGAATGGCAATCATGGCTTCACAGAATCTGTCGAGTTCGCACAGTGGCTCACTCTCGGTCGGTTCGATCATCAATGTACCGGCTACTGGCCAGCTCATGGTCGGCGCATGGAATCCGTAATCAATCAATCGCTTTGCGATATCGTCCACAGTCACTCCAGCGCTTTCTTTGACCACTCGTGTGTCGAGGATGCATTCGTGCGCGATCAATCCCTGAGCATCCGTATACAAGATCGGATAGTGTGGCGCTAAGCGCTTGGCAATGTAGTTCGCCGATAAAATGGCATTCTCGGTCGCATCTGTNAGGCCATCGGGNCCCATCATACGGATATACATCCAAGAGATTGGCAAAATCATCGCTGAGCCGAATGGCGCTGCCGATACAGGACCCACCGGCGATTCAGATGGCAATTCAGGATGTCCCGGCATGAAAGGCACTAAGTGTTCAGCGACACCAATTGGGCCAACACCTGGNCCACCTCCACCNTGTGGAATGCAGAATGTCTTGTGCAAATTCAGATGTGATACATCAGAGCCAACNAGGCNTGGGCTTGTCAGTCCGACTTGCGCATTGAGGTTNGCTCCATCGAGATAGATTTGCCCGCCCACAGAATGTACGCGTCGACACACTTCTTGCACATGGGTTTCAAACACTCCATGTGTCGATGGATAGGTGATCATGAGGCACGACACCTTGGTTCCGTATTGCTCGAGTTTGCCGTTTAGATCNTCGAGATCAATATTTCCGTCTCGGTCNCACCCGATGACCACAACATCGAGTCCGACCATTTGTGCAGATGCTGGATTCGTTCCATGCGCTGATGAGGGTACGAGACAAATGGTGCGGTCGGTATCTCCTCGAGAATGATGATAACCCTGTATTGCGAGTAGTCCTGCGTACTCACCTTGTGCGCCTGAGTTTGGNTGCAATGAAATACCGGCATANTCAGTGATTTCAGCCAGCCAGTCATTCAGGTTTTGTATNATCTCCTNGTAACCAAGACGCTGATTGGCCGGAGCAAAAGGATGAATATTCGCAAACTCAGGCCAAGTGATTGGTGCCATCTCAGAAGCCGCATTTAACTTCATTGTGCACGATCCCAANGGAATCATTGCGCGATCGAGTGCGAGGTCACGATCGGATAGTTTTCGTAAGTACCGCATCATCTCGGTTTCAGAATGATGCGTATTAAAAGCCTCTTGAGTCATGAAATCGGTCTGTCGTTGCAACTGCTTGGGTAGCGTCACGCNACCTTCACCCAACTCAATNCCAAACACTGAGGCCAGTGTCTCGAGTTCNGCATCATTGGAGGCTTCATCAAACGACACAGAGANCGTCGNCTCATTGGCTTTATGGATGTTAAACCCGCTGTTGAGCGCTTGACTGACAACTGCGTCAGCGTCAGATACCCGCACTGATACCGTATCGAAAAAGGTTTGGTTGACCATATTCCCCTGAGCCTTGATTCCCTGATGGAAGCGGGATGCAAGGCGATGCAAGCGTTCTGCCTGCGCAGTCAAGCCTGATGGACCGTGATAGCATGCATAAAATCCAGCAATGTTGGCCAGTAGTACTTGTGCGGTGCAAATGTTGCTTGTCGCTTTTTCGCGCCGGATATGTTGTTCGCGCGTTTGCAGCGTGAGGCGAAAGGCGTCACGTCCCTCTGAGTCAATCGACTGTCCGA
This sequence comes from Gammaproteobacteria bacterium, assembly GCA_002705325.1. Next base: position 28,702 of record PAFS01000045.1, read on the forward strand.
CAAGGCGACCAGGGATGTTCCGTTTCAGTTTGTCGGCCACAGCAAAAAATGCTGCGTGTGGCCCGCCGTTGCCCATCGGAACGCCAAAACGTTGCGTCGAGCCCAGGCAAATATCCGCACCTAAATGTCCTGGTCCCTCTAACAGTGTGAGACTTAAAATATCAGCGGTGACGATCGTCAGAATGCCTTTGTCTTTGGCTTTTTGAATGATCGGCGCAAGATCAATCACTGATCCATCGTGACCGGTATATTGAACGATAAGGCCAAATGCATCATCGAAATCGGGACAGTTGTGAGTATCAAACTCGATCAATNCGAATCCGAGGGGTTTGGCGCGAGTTTCAATCACNGCACGTGTCTGTGTGAACAAATTCGAGGCCACGTAGAAGNGTTTTGATTTGGATTTAGAGCTTCGCTCACAGAGCGTCATTGCTTCTGCAGCTGCAGTTCCTTCATCAAGNAGTGATGCGTTGGCGACAGCCATCCCAGTCAATTCAACGACCATCGTTTGATAGTTGAAGAGGGCCTCAAGACGACCTTGCGAAATCTCAGGTTGATAGGGTGTATAGGCCGTATACCATGCAGGATTCTCGAGCACATTTCGTTGAATCACCGCCGGTGTCAGCGTGTGGTAATACCCCTGACCAATGAGCGTTCGCACGACCTGATTCTTTGAGGCAACGGCCTTGAGCTCAGCAAGCGCATCGACTTCTGNGACTGCANGAGGAAGAGACATCCGTGTCCGCTTACGAATATTCTCGGGAACCACTTGTGTCGCTAGTTCATCCATCGACTGAAGCCNCAGTGTTTGGAGCATCANAGCCCGGTCGTCATCGGATAAGCCGATGTGGCGGTCACGAAATGTCTTTTCCTGATTCACTGAAATTACCTCTTACAACTCTTCNTGGATGAACGCTTGATAGTCAGCTTCGTCAAGCAAATCATCGAGCTCAGATGGATCAGATAANTGCATTTTGAAGAACCAACCATCATTCTCCGGNTCTTCATTGACAAGCTCTGGTCGTTCTGAAAGTTCGTTATTGGATTCGATNATNGTTCCTGTGACTGGGGCATAAATNTCACTGGCTGCCTTGACNGATTCAACAACCGCCACTTCTGCACCTTNATCAGCAGACGTNTNGGCTTCGGGAAGNTCGACAAAGACAACATCGCCAAGTTGTTCTTGAGCATAAAAGGTAATGCCGACANTGGCTGAATCACCTTCGATACGGATCCATTCGTGCTCGCGTGTATATTTAANAGTCATAACAGGGTCCTTTTTGTNGCTTACAGTGAGCGTACGTAGCGCTGTTGAACAAAAATTGGGTCACAGACAGTACACGGGAGTGATTTGCCTCTAACCTCTGCAAATAATTCAGTACCGGGTGTACTCATATTNTGAGTGACATAGCCCATGGCAACAGGTCCTTCAAGGGTTGGTCCGAATCCACCAGAAGTGATTTCGCCAACCTCNTTNCCCGCGCTNTTTTTGAGTATGGTGTGATCTCGAAGTGGTGTGCGNCCGTCGGTAGGAGCAATGCCAACCCGCNTGCGCGGTGCTCCGTCATTGATTTGCTGAAGAATTGTGTCTGCTCCCAGAAAGCCGCCATCTGTCCNTCGGCGCTTTTGAATCGACCAGAGAAGATCGGCTTCGATTGGCGTAGTTTCGGTTGTCAGGTCATTTCCGTAGAGACACAGACCGGTTTCCAATCGCAATGAATTTCTAGCACCAAGACCTACCCAAGTAGTTTCTTCAAGTGCGGTTAATGCCTCTGCAAGCTCTTGAGCGTGTGTATTTACAATCGAAATTTCGTAACCATCTTCGCCTGTGTAGCCGCAACAAGACAGCGTGATGGGGTGACCATTCCACGTGGTCTGAACCGCACGCATAAAAACAAGGTCGCTTGCTTCGGGCATCATACGTGTCAGCGCATCGCGCGCTCTCGGGCCTTGNACNGCGATCAATNCGTGCGTATCTAGATAGGTCATTTGAATTGAGTCGGGCAGCATTGCCTTCATATGATCCATGTCGGCGTGCTTACAGGCTCCATTGACGACAAGCCCCCATGTGGTGTCATTCCAGCGGGTCAACATCAAATCATCCAGGATNCCACCATTGTTNAGCGTCAGCTGAGAATAACGGATCTGTCCGGGTACCATCTCTTGAAGCGCGGCCGGAACCAGTGTCTCAAGCGCTTCNGTAATGCCGGGGCCTTCGACNAATANTTGGCCCATATGTGACACATCAAATAATCCAACCGACTCACGGGTATGGAGATGTTCGCCTTTGACACCAAGGGGGTATTGAATGGGCATTTTGTAACCGGCAAATGGGGCGAACTTCGCACGTTGCTCAGTATGGAATGATTCGAGTGCTAGCGAGTGTAGATCTGTCATGCATGCTCCTTGCAGGCTGTTTCGCATGACCCATCTGTCATTGACCTGAGAGATTCAGGATACATCCCTTACTCCTTCGGTGAGCGTAGTCAGCTACTTTCCAGATCCTCGCGACGACGTAACGGTCCTGTTGCCTGAGAGTTTCCGGGTCGGTTGCTCCTTCGGCGGCTTACGCACTCTCCCGAAACGACGTGTGTTATGAAGAACACAGAGNANNNNGAATGATGACGGAAAGCCNGGCAATCCGCAAGTTCAGGATNCAGATCGATAAACCTTTAGGCCCTCATGATGGGNCNGTCTGATGACTACTTCACTCACCAAATCTAGATCGCATTGTCTTTTCACTTTAGAAGATGCTTCAATCGNTCTCCTTGTCGAATGCAAAGTCAACGGAGCGGGGATGTCAGAGCAAATTCAATTCGCAATGCAGAACTGGTCCATTGAGTTCACTCCATCGAACAAAACAAAAATCGATGACTTCAGGCGCGTATTACCGATTGGAACGACTGTGAATGTGACTGCGATCCCAGGCACGGATCCGGCGTTGATGATGGCGACTGTCGAGCAACTTGCGACCCAAGAAATGAATCCTGTCCCTCATATTGCGGCTCGAGGTATCGCATCGATCAGCGTACTCGAGAACANGCTTGCCTCGTACCGAGAGGTCGATGTCACCGAAATTCTCTTAATCGCCGGCGGTTATCAATCTCCTGTCGGTGATTTTAAAAGCGCTATCGAGGTCCTTGAGACTGGGTTATTGCAANAGGTCGGAATTCGCAAGATCGGGGTNGCNGGCCACCCCGAAGGCAGTCCNGATATCCCAGAGANAGAGTTGAAAAAAGCCCTCAAACAAAAAAATCNGTTCGCAGAAGAAACGGGAATAGCGATGTATCTGGAGACCCAGTTTTGTTTTGATGCTCAAGCCATTCTTCGTTGGGAATCTGAGATTCGAGCGGATGGTAACCNGTTACCGATTCGGGTTGGTNTAGCTGGCCCTGCTCAGNTGAAGACGCTCCTGCATTTTGCATTGATTTCTGGCGTCNGTCCGTCATTACAGTTTTTGAAAAAACAGGCACTTCACGTGACTAAATTGCTGTCAGTTCAAGATCCTTACGATTTGATTGCTGATCTAGCACCACACGTCAACGAACACTCTCCAACCCAGTTGCAGTCGCTACACTTCTATTCGTTTGGTGATTTTTCGCAAACCGCTAGGTTCGCGCATGAACTTGCGATGTCTGGAACGCGATAGGTGGTTTGCNTCCAGTCGCTTCAGCAAAGCATGNACCTTGGNAATGATGGTCAAGNANGACTCNTAAGCGAACCACGGCGATCGCANAGTGATGCCTACCACATATCGAACCGGCAAGAATGTTATGNATCAANCTGANTCAACTGCATTNGGNANNNATGATTTNGATACGGGATCATNGGTATCNGAAGGAGCAGATTGACTTGANGTTACGATTNCGGGATAAACGCGCCTAGTAGAANNAAANTNACNTNNTAANTAGGAGNNGTGCCTATCATGCCTATCCAACTCTCANTNGGCCCGCGGATCCGAAAGAGTCCTTTTTTCGACGCGGCCATCCGAGACGGCTTGCAAGCCGCCTCGGTCTATAACCATATGTATTTGCCAACAAGTTACGGTGACCCGGTTGGAGATTACGAACGGCTCCTGCACGGTGTCGCAATGTGGGATGTGGGCGTCGAGCGGCAGGTTGCGCTGAAGGGTCCCGATTCTCTCGCTTTAGCGAGATTGCTGACGGGGCGCAACCTCGATGATCTGACAATCGGTCAAGGTAAGTATGCACCCTTGTGTGATTTTCGGGGNCGATTGATTAATGATCCGATTTTGTNGCAGGTGTCTGATGATGAGATTTGGCTGTCCATTGCTGATTACGATATTTCATTGTGGGCGGCTGGGATTGCCGGCGCAAACTTGTTAAATGTTGATGTGATCGAGCCGGATGTGTCTCCTTTGGCCGTTCAAGGTCCCAAATCGGAGGCCGTCCTAGTTGCACTCTTCGGTAACTGGATCAGTGATCTTAAATATTTTGGATTTCAGAAAACAATGCTGGGATCAATCCCGGTCATCGTTGCTCGTTCAGGGTGGTCGAAGCAGGGTGGCTATGAAATTTATTTGATGGACAGTCGTTACGGAACAGCGCTCTGGGAGCAAGTAAAAGAAGCGGGGGCGCCCTACCAGATTGCGCCTGGGGCACCGAACTATATCGAGCGGGTTGAAAGTGGATTAATTTCCTATGGTGCTGATACGGACGAGACGAGCAATCCATTTGAACTGGGATTGGATCGATTTATTGATCTTGAGCAATCGTCGGATTTTATCGGAAAGGATGCGCTTCTGAAGATTCGCGACCACGGCGTGAGTCGACGATTCAAAGGAATTCTAATGGATGGTCCAAAACTCATAGGGACTAACGAGCATCGATGGCAGATCAGTCAAGAAGGGCGTGATGTTGGCTATGTGTCTGCGGCTGCATTCAGCCCACGACTTGACTCAAACATCGCTGTTGGAATGGTGTCGGTCGAGGCCATGCAAACTGAAGCGCGATTCGAAGTGCATTGTGAGGATTGTGTTAGGTCAGGGATCGCAGTCGATCTACCCTTAATTTAGCGTTGGAGGTGTCATGGCAAATATCGATCAACTTAACCAGCATATGGCAAGCCCTACAGCGGCTAACTTTGTTCCCCTCAGCCCGTTATCGTTTATCAAGCGAACAGCACAGGTGTTTGGTGATCAGACGGCAACAATTTACAACGGACAACAGCAGTCGTGGCGACAGATCTACCAACGCTGTTGTGCATTTTCTGATGCACTTAGACGAAATGGGGTGGAAAAAGGCCATGTTGTCAGTGTGTTGGCATTTAATACCCCTGAGATGATTGAACTGCAGTTNTCGGTCGCAATGGCCGGCGGTGTGCTNAATACCATTAATACGCGTCTGGATCCCGAGACGATTGCTGGAATTNTTGATCACGCCGAGCCAAANACCCTAGTGTTTGATGCGGAGTTAGGTGATGTTCTTGTCGATGCACTGTCGCGATGCACCCATCAACCAGNGCATCTGGTGGTNATTTCTTCTCCAGGCCTGGATTTGTCTGATCAGCTCACCGACGTCATCGATTATGAGGATTTTGTTGAGATGGGAGATCCAGCGGCAGCTTGGTCGTTACCGACATCAGAATGGGATGCGTTTGGTTTGAATTACACNTCAGGGACGGGTGGTCGGCCCAAGGGTGTTGTGATAAGCCATCGTGGTGCCTNTTTGATGGCGATGGGGACAGTGCCTGCATGGAATGTACCGATGCATCCGACCTATCTATACACCGTTCCTCTATTCCACTGTAATGGTTGGGGGCACGCATGGATGAACGCGCTGGTCGCGGGAACGATCATATGTTTAAAGAAAATTGAAGCGGCCACAATTTTTGATGTCATTTCCAAATATCGGGTGACTCATTTTGGTGGAGCGCCAGTTGTTCTCAGTTTGTTAGTCAATGCGCCATCTGAACACAAGAAGCAGTTCGATCANCCAGTGCACGTCATGACTGCTGGGGCNCCGCCGCCACCAGCGATTTTGGAGCAGACAGAGCAGTTGGGNTTAGAAGTGATGCAAGTCTATGGTTTGACCGAAACTTACGGNCACATTATGCATTGTGCCTGGAATCCAAGCTGGGATGCGCTTGGATTTNCGGAGCGTGCAGAAATCAAAGCGCGTCAGGGAGTGCAGTTTACCCACACTGAGGAGGTCGAAGTCGTTGATCTTGAACGCGGGGATCCGGTGCCCTGGGATGGCCGTTCGGAGGGTGAAATCGTGATTCGATCGAATACCGTGATGAAGGGATATCACAAAGATCCGATCGCGACGGAGGAAGCGTTCAAAGGTGGTTTTTTCCGTTCGGGTGATTTGGCTGTGAGACATCCAGATGGATATATTGAAATCAAAGATCGTTTGAAGGATGTCATTATTTCAGGCGGCGAAAATATCTCGTCAGTCGAAGTCGAAAATATCTTGTATCGGATTCCAGGGGTCGCTTGTGCAGCGGTTGTCGCCAAAGTGGACNATAAGTGGGGTGAANTACCTGTNGGCTTTGTTGAGTTGTCTCATGACGCCAAGCCNATCAATGAGGCTGAGGTTATTCAATTTTGTCGCCAGCATTTGGCCGGATTTAAAACGCCAAAGCAGATTATCTTCGGCGAGATACCAAAAACATCNACGGGAAAAGTTCAAAAATTTGTACTTCGTCGTGAGTTGAAACTGAACTCATGAAAACGCTATCCGAGTACTCATGGTCCGACAGTCTGTTTTGGAGTGTCTTTTATGGCTTGGTTGGACTCAGTTGGTTGATCTTAATTGCCAGCGAATTGGATGGATTATCATCATTCTCAACACTCATCGATTCAATCTGCGTNTCTGCTGNTGAGGCGAGCTTGGGGGAGTTGATGGTGATGTGGGGATTAATGGTGCTGGCGATGATGTTGCCNACTTTTCATGCCCATGCGCGNGTTCATCAGGATATTCGGTCAAAGGAGTCATGGCCGTCGCATACCCTTGTTTTGGTNTTGGGATTCTTGTTGATCTGGTNNATTCTNGTGGTGGTCGGCGCGGTCTTTCAACACGCATTGGCGGCCAATGATTTAATCGATTCATCTGGTCGTCAGACCTCNTTGGTCGNNAGTGCGCTGGTCTTACTATTCGCGGGCGCTTATCAGTTTTCAAGTTTGAAGCGTGCCTGTATGACTCAATGTGCGTCACCGATGCATTATTTTTTTAAATATTGGCGTGATCATCATGTCGGAGCACTCCAAATGGGTGTGCATCTTGGTGCCCTGTGTATCGGTTGTTGTTGGGCATTAATGGCTTTGGCTTTTGTCGGGGGAACCATGAATGTCTTTTGGATGGCTATTTTAACGGGCCTGATGATCTTCGATAAGCAGCACTATTTTCGTCAGCAATGGTCGACGTCTGTTGGTTGGATGCTTATCGTTACTGGTGTACTCGTTTTATTTATCGCATTGACTCTTGAGGTGATCGTATGAACCAAGCACTACCCAAATGGGAAATCCAAGGCGAATTGATATTGAACTGTAATTGCACAGTGTTCTGTCCTTGTGTTGTCAGTCTCGGAGTTCATTACCCGACTGAAGGGCATTGTCAGGCTTGGCTTGGGGTTCATATCGAAAAAGGCTTTTATGACGATGTTTCACTCGATTCACTCAATGTCGGAATGGTTCTTGATATCCCTGGTCGAATGTCGAGAGGCGACTGGAAGGTAGGTGCTTTTATCGACGACCGTGCTGGGGAGCGAGCGTTTCAAGGGCTGAGTCATATTTTTCGGGGGGAAGCTGGAGGGACAACCCGACTCTTTTCGATGCTTGTCAGTGAGCACCTTGGAACAGAGCAGGCCGCAGTCGCTTTTGAACGCAAAGACGATGAGCGGTTGCTCACNGTAGACAAGAAAATCGTCGGCGGAGTNAAACCAATTNCAGGCCCNGATACCTCGAAAGANGTGACGGTCAATAACACCAGTTATTGGATGGGTCCTGACATCACAGTGGCCCAGGCGACAAAGGGACGTGTCAGGGCNTTTGGTCGTGTGTGGGACTTTGAGGGNCGCAGCGCTGAGATTTGTCAAATCAATTGGAGTGGCCCACATTAATAGGAGTCAACAATCGGATGTCGGCTCATTGGTTAAACAAAGCGCAAATCGGCTGTGCAATTTATGGATGAAAAGTCAACGCAGGTTGCTTAGACTCACCAGCCGACTAGTTAATTGACAGACGTTCACGAAGGAGCGCCAGCATGTACGCAAGCACATCGACAATCAATGTGTATGATCCAGATCTCGCGATGGCCATGGCGGCCGAAACGAAGCGCCAGGAAGATCATATTGAATTGATTGCTTCCGAGAATTATGCAAGCCCCCGGGTACTCGAGGCCCAAGGTTCGGATCAAACGAATAAATATGCTGAAGGCTATCCAGGGAAACGCTATTACGGTGGCTGCGAGTATGTGGACGTTGTCGAGCAACTTGCAATCGATCGAGCGAAGGCGCTTTTTGGTGCTGCATACGCAAATGTCCAGCCACACGCGGGTTCGCAAGCAAATGCAGCCGCTTATCTGGCATTGATGTCGGCGGGTGATACGGTGCTTGGAATGTCCTTAGCCGATGGTGGGCACTTAACCCACGGTGCGTCAGTGAACTTCTCAGGTAAAGTCTATAATGCGGTGCAGTATGGGATCGATGCAGATGGTTACTTGGACTACAACCAACTGTCTGACCTCGCTGAGGAGCATCAGCCGAAACTGATTTTGGGTGGGTTTTCTGCCTATTCCCGGGTCGTTGACTGGGGAAAGATGCGGGAAATTGCTGATAATGTGGGCGCATATTTCTTGGTTGATATGGCGCATATTGCTGGTCTCGTTGCAGCTGGGGTGTATCCATCGCCAATCCCACATGCGCATGTGGTGACCACAACAACTCACAAAACGCTTCGTGGCCCACGATCTGGACTGATTTTATCCGGCCAAGACGACGAGACTCTGCACAAGAAACTGAACTCAGCAGTCTTTCCGGGTATGCAAGGTGGACCGTTGATGCATGCGATCGCAGCGAAAGCAGTCGCTTTTAAAGAGGCAATGGAGCCTGGATTCAAAACCTACCAAGAGCAGGTGGTCAAGAATGCACAAGTGATGGCATCGGTTTTCATCGAGCGCGGGTTTAAAATTGTGTCTGGAGGGACAGACAACCACCTCATGTTGGTTGATTTAGTTGCTCAGGGCATCACAGGGAAAGCTGCCGACGCAGCACTCGGGGAATCACATATCACAGTCAATAAAAATGCTGTTCCGAATGATCCTCAGTCTCCATTTGTGACGTCGGGAATTCGGATTGGCACCCCTGCTGTGACAACCCGCGGATTCATCGAGAGCGATTGCCGTGACTTGGCGGGTTTAATTTGTGACGTNTTGGATAACCTCGACGATGAAGCAGTGAAAGCACGTGTCCGCAACCAGGTCAAAGTGATGTGTGATCGCTTGCCGGTGTACCGTTAATCATTTGTTCAATTCTGGCGTCTTTTTTGGCCCAGATTGAATTCATCCAACCCCGGAATGCTTTCAGCTCCGCTAAGGTTTCCGGGGTTTTCTCGAGCCCCTCAGGTAGCTCGATTGTTTCCACATGAATCATGACTTTGGGTACTTGCCCCGCTAACAGTTGCCACACACCCAGTTTGGCTCCTGGGTATGCCAGCGTGATGTCGATGATTCCGTCGAGTCGATTGCGTAAACAATCAAGCGCGAGCTGTGGTCCGCCGACTTTTGGTTTAAGTAAATGCTTATACGGCGAGCGATTCTTTTTGTGCTTTGCTGGTGTGAACCGAGTTCCCTCGGCGTAATTCACAACAACGCACGCTTGATCCGGATTCCTCGAAAGTACCTCGTGGGCATAATCAAAATCGCGGTTTTTAATCTCAGGACGATCTTTAATATCTTCTTGGGTGTAACGGCGCATGATTGGAAAGTCGAGTGCCCAAGCGCAGATGTTGATGACTGGCATATAGACGAGTTCCCACTTCATGAAAAAGCGAGGCAGTGTTGTTCCCTTACCTAAAACAACCATCACCATCATAATGTCGATCCAGCTTTGATGATTCGCCAAAATGAGATAGGTGCCCTTCGGGTCGAGCTTGTCACCTGTGATGACATACTCTGTTTTTACAGTCGTTAAAAGCCAGCGCATAAAGTCAGCCCAAACCCCTGCGATACCCGCAGAAAGCTGATAACTCAGTTTTTCTGTAGGGGGGAACAGTTTCAGAGGTGAGACGAAGGTTATAAGTAATCCACCCAAAAATGTTGCGACTGCGAGAAAAAAAAGACGTAAAATTGAAATCATGCGTTTAGCCAGATTGTCATTGCGTGCATAGAGTAGCGCGATTAGGCTTCGCGTTCCTTAAGACATTGGATGTTTCATGTTTGACGCAGTCGTCGTAGAACCAACACAACCTGCTGACAGTGCCGTGATATGGCTGCACGGGCTTGGTGCGAGCGGTCATGATTTTGAGCCCGCATTACCGCTTTTAGCTTTGGACAGTCAGGCAACACGCTTTATTTTCCCCCATGCACCGCAGATACCTGTCACTGTGAATGGCCGGATGGTGATGCCAGCTTGGTATGACATTGAACATATGGATATTCATCGAACGATCGATGTACCCGGTATTGCTCAGTCCGCTGATCGTGTTGATGCGATCGTTCAGGCGCAAATTGACGTTGGGATTGATCCCAATNGGATTATTCTGGTCGGTTTCAGCCAAGGNGGTGCTGTTGCGCTTTACGCTGGAGTTCGNTCAAAGNAACCGTTGGCTGGTGTTCTNGCGTTGTCAACNTACTGGGTTGGNGATCAAGATTCAACGTTGTCCCCCGGTCGAAANCCAGACNCTTTACCGATCGAAATTCACCACGGGACGCTTGANCCCGTGGTCCCTTATGTACTTGGAGAGCAAGCACGTGACTCGTTGTCTGNGCTTGGTTATCCGGTCTCGTTTCAGGCGTTTGCCATGCCACATAGCGTGGTACCTGAACAACTTCGGGCCATCGGACAATGGATGGCATTACGTTTGAACTCCGATTCCCCGACAAGGAGCAAGGAATGAAACAACCTGTAAGCATTTCTGTCACTGGTGCTGCTGGTGCGATTAGCTACACAATTCTCTTTAAAATTGCAGCAGGAGAGCTGCTCGGTAAAGATCAGCCAGTTATCCTTCAGTTGGTGGAGATTCCACCAGCCATGACTGCACTTAACGGTGTTGTCATGGAGTTGATCGACTGTGCATTCCCATTGGTGGCTGGCATTACGACGCATGACAATCCAGAAGACGGTTTTAAGGATGCTGACGTTGTCTTTTTGATTGGTGCTCGTCCACGTGGACCTGGTATGGAACGTGCCGATCTGTTGAAAGAGAATGCAAAGATCTTCTCTGTCCAGGGTAAAGCTCTGAATGACCACGCATCGAAGGATGTGCGTGTATTGGTTGTTGGTAATCCAGCAAATACCAATGCTTTGATCGCAACCCGGAACGCGCCAAGCCTGGATCCGCGTCAATTCACAGCGATGACCCGTCTTGATCACAATCGTGCTGTTGGTATTTTGGCAAACCACCTCGGGGTTAAGCCAACTGACGTGGATCATACCTATATCTGGGGTAACCACTCGCCAACCCAGTATCCAGATTTGCACCGCGCAACGGTGAAAGGACAGGCTGCGTTAGATCAGATTGACCGTGCCTGGTATGAAAATGATTACATTCCAACCGTCGCCAAACGTGGCGCGGCAATCATTGATGCGCGTGGCGCCTCATCAGCTGCATCTGCCGCACAGGCCGCCATTGATCACATGCGTGACTGGATTCTTGGAACCAATGGTCAAGTGGTGTCGATGGCNGTTCCTGCAGATGGTTCCTANGGGATTGCTCCTGGAGTCATTTATTCATACCCAGTGGTCTGTGAAGGCGGTGANTACAAAGTCGTTCNGGGTATCGAGGTCAGTGATTTCTCGCGTGGCAAAATGGACGCAACCAATGATGAATTGGTTAGTGAACGCGATGCGATCNCGGATTTATTGCCAACAGAGACTGAAGCGAAACTCAACTCAGTCTCGCATCCTGTCGCATAATCAGTAACTATTAACGAAAGGGGGCACGTGCCCCTGATCGTTTGGAGTTNCCCATGAATACTCAGCGAGTTTGNTTCGCGTTTTTTATTGTCCTTGCTCTGACGCTGAATTTTGGTTTCTTCGTTGGGGAAATCGATAACCCGCTGCATCATAATCTTTACGAATTGTTCTTTGCGCTGGTCGTATCGTTGATTGCGACGGTTCTTAAAATTGGCGATCGNTCGCANTTGGGTGCTGTGTTATTGGCCACCAGTTTAGTCGCTGATCTTCAGTTGATTTTGGCCGCGGTGATGTGGGGATATGCGGCGCAAGTCACTGGTGAGNTCTCTGTCAGTGTCATGGCTAGCATTGTTTCACTGGCGGGCGGCGCGATGCTCGCGAATATCACCAGCGTCATTTTGTTAATCGCAGAGACCATCCAATTAAAACGTTAATGAAGTTCAACATGCGACGTCGATCGCGAATTCGTGGTGCAGCGATGTGGTTGTTACTGCTGGAGCTGCGTACACCACTNATCACGCTGATTGTTACCTACTCGATCAGTGTTCTCGGTCTAATCCTCATCCCGGGAGCGACGCCTGAGGGTGTTGCCTATCACCTCTCATTTCTAGACGCCTTTTATTTGGTGAGCTACACAGCAACCACAATNGGGTTTGGAGAAACCCCATATCCGTTTACTCCAAGCCAGAAACTGTGGATGTTATTTGTGATGTACTCGACTGTGATCGCCTGGCTTTATGCGATCGGTTCTGTTCTGGCAGTGCTTTCGGATCCTGCTTTTCGACGGTNACGCTCTTATCAACGATCGGTTTCACGAATTCATGGTGTGANGGATCCTTATTGGATTGTTTGTGGCTATGGAGGGGCGGGTAGTCAATTGATTCGCTTTTTGGATCAGTCAGGCAGTCGCTGTGTGATGATTGAANNANACGNCNNNCGNGCAGATNNAGCNAGNCTGTCTGANTTGAGNTANGNGCTTNNNATTNTNGTNGGNGATGTNGCNGAGCCNCAGACNNTNGTTNATGCNGGNGTNCAGCGNGCATTNTGNCGNGGTGTTCTCGCTTTAACAGACCACGATCAAGTCAACCTGACTGTCGCGACCAACACGCGCATCCTTGCACCACGAGTTGCTGTGTATGCGCGCTCGGCAACAGATGCGAATACGCGCAATTTGCGGAGTTTTGATACAGAGGTTGTGGTTGATCCTTTTCGGGTTGCAGCACGTAGCGTGACACAATTCATCCGTCGGCCGAGCGCATATGCGCTCTACCATGAATTGGTTGATCCAGATCTCAATCAAATCGAAGTGGTTGAAGTGCCAGTAGCTGGTCATTGGATTCTTTGTGCGACTGGACGGATGGCCGAAACTATGGTCGAAGCTTTTGTCCGTGAGCAAATCCCCTTTTATCTGATGAGTTCGAGATCTCCAGGAATACAGGGTGATTGGCCTTGGATTGAAGGCGTGGGAACTGAGGCGCAAACCTTGCGAGAGGCACGAATCAGTGAAGCGGTTGGTATTGTCGCCGGCACTGACGATGACGGTGATAATTTATCGATTTTGTTAACGGCTCAATCAGAAAATCCAACATTGATCACTGTAGCGCGCAGGAATAAGGCAACCAGTGAACCTGTTTTTGGCCAAGGGCATTTTGATTGTGTGCTACGTGAGGGCCGCATCATTGCGCAAGAGATGTATGCACGATTGACGACACCATTACTGCATCAATTTTTGGGACAACTCGAGACCATGCCTGAGGGCTTGGTTGATGGAATTATTGAAAAGCTGAATGCGCGGCTTACTGGAGATCGTCCCGAATTAGCGCATTTCGATTTGACCCTGGATGGCAATGAGGCTCCTGGGGTCATTCCATTTCTACAAACCGTGATGACCCCAAAGCTCGGCGATTTACTGGTTGATCCTGGTCTTGATCACCCAAGTATGCCATTGATTTGTCTGCTGTTAATTCGATTAAATGGAGATCAGGTACCTTTTCCCGGTGATGGATTGCAGTTGGAAGAGGGTGACCGGCTTCTGCTTTGGGGCGCGATGGGGGCGCATCACCGGCTGCATTTTCTGGTCAGGCGGGTCGATTTGTTTGACACCGTACTCTCGGCACGGCATAAAAAAATCGCCTGAATACGAGGTGGCCCAAGATAGTAGCCTTGGCCCTGATGAACGCCGTGGCTTTTGAGCCACTGGTATTGATTATTGTTTTCGATCCCCTCTGCGATGACATCAATCTGCAATCAGGCAAAGAGTTAAATCAGTGCTGCATAGGTCCCGTGATATTGATGGTCAGGTGACAGCGTTCGCAACAGAGTCTGATGGTATTATCAGTGACTAAATTTTATTTTTTGGTCATTAAGGAGAATTTTGAACCTGTTTGTGACTGCCTCCGGTTTCGCGATTGCGATGGGGTTAATCGCCGCGATTGGGGCACAGAACGCACACGTGTTGAGACAGGGGATTGCTGGTCGTCAGGTTGCGGTGACTATTTTTGTATGCATCCTATGTGACACTGTCTTGATGGTATCGGGAGTTTACGGCATGGGCGCGATCGTCAAACTGTGGCCACCATTTGAGTGGGTGACGCGGTTTGGCGGGGCAATCTTTTTGTTTGGTTTTGGCCTGATGTGTTTCAGGACCGCTCTTAAGAATCAAGCTCTCGGTATTGAGGGCCGTGTTGTCGAATCCTTCTGGCCGGCGTTCTGGACAATCCTTGGGGTGACATTACTGAACCCTCATGTTTATTTGGATACGCTTGTGTTTATCGGTGGCCTAGGCGCGCAATATGGACCTGAAGATCAATTATCGTTTGCCATTGGAGCAGTTTCGGCGAGTTGGGTGTGGTTTCTGGTACTAGGATACGGCGCAAGGCTACTTAGACCTACTTTCGAAAATCCCAAAGCATGGACGATTTTGGATATTGGAATCGGTCTGCTTATGTGGTCAATTGCTCTGACGATTCTTCGATAGCCTCGAGTTCACGATACGCATTTCTCGCGAACATCATTGCGCTGACGAAAATAGTGGCCGCCAAGATCGATTCCACAATACCGAACAGCTCTCGACCCTCTGTCATTGCATTTAAAACGCCTGTGGTAAAAAACAAACATGAGACGAAGCTCANCCACAAACTCNCTTTGATATGTTGATTGAGAACTGGCCAAACGAACGCGATCAAGATGAGGGTCACGCCAACCGCTCCCGTGACTGTTGCCGGCGGTGTGAGCAACCAAAGCCCAGAAATACGCAGCGCGATCAAGCCGATTAAAGAGATTTTTAACCACCCGAAGAACATTAATTTCCGATGGCGATAGGTGNTAGCGTCAGTCATATCGACTCCATTTAGCAAGGCGTTGTCCCAGACGAACCGCCATTTCGCGTTCATGNTGGCGGAGTGCGTTGGCATCCAAATGAGTGGGGCCATAGGGCGTTCCGCCACCTTCTATCGCGGCCAAACCAGGATCGGAATACGGGCAACCCATAACCACCATCCCATGATGTAACAGCGGAGTCAGCATGGATTGAAGGACCGCTTCATGACCACCGTGCAATGACGATGCCGATGCGAAAACANCGGCAGGCTTATCAATCATTTCACCAGACAGCCAGAGGTCAGAGGTGGTCTCTAAAAACCCTTTAAGTGGAGCTGCCATCGTACCAAATCGGGAAGGTGAACCCAGTGCCAGACCATGACAGTCTCTCAAATCGTCTTTGGTCGCAAAGAGATACCCATCCTCATTCTCAAACTGATCGCCGCTCGGTTCTGCATAGCNNGGCGAGAACGCTGGAACGGTTCGCAGTTTTGCCTCNCAACCCGCGTCNTCAATGCCAGTAGCGATCGCCTCTGCCAGTGAGGCAACGTGACCAGTCCGGCTGTAAAAAAGAACTAAAATCTGTGTCATTCAATCGCCATCACAATATCAACAACNTGATCCAGAGGTATACGCGAAGCCTCCTGATCGGTTCTTTGTTTGAGTTCNACTTCTGACTCTTCAAGTGTTTTGTTACTCACNACAATGCGGACTGGGATCCCGATGAGATCCATGTCGGCNAAGCGAGGGCCAGGNCCCATATTCCGATCATCGAGTAACACATCCAATCCGCNATCCTGAAGCTCTTGCTGGATNCGAAGGGCTTCNGTNTCGACTGATGGGTTTTTANTNCCGCCAATCGGCACAATGCAAACGTCAAACGGTGCTAATGAGGATGGCCAGCAGATTCCTCGTTCATCATGACGCTGCTCAATTGCCGCAGCAACAATGCGCGTCACTCCGATCCCGTAGCAACCCATATACAGGGTCGACTGTTTACCGTGTTCATCGAGGACCGTTGCATTCATTGCCTCAGAATATTTCTGCCCAAGCTGGAATACATGGCCAACCTCGATCCCTCGACGGATCAGATAGGTCCCCGATCCATCCGGTGTCGGGTCCCCTTCAATGGCATTCCGTAAATCCGCGACTTCGGGCTCATCACAATCACGGTCCCAATTGATACCGAAATAGTGCCATCCATCTTGATTTGCGCCGGCCCCAAAATCAGAGCAGACCGCAGCTTGGCGGTCAGCAATGATCGGGATTGGACAGTTAACGGGACCCAGTGAACCGGGTCCCGCGCCCATGATGGACCTGATTTCGCTTTCTGTTGCAAACGCAAGTGGGCTTGCAACCATCGCATGATTTTCCGCTTTGACCTCATTCAATGTGTGGTCGCCGCGAATGATGAGGGCAATGAAGTCCGATTCACAAAGATCAGACGCACGGACGATGAGTGTTTTAACTGTTTTCTCGATTGCCAGATCAAAGTCTTTGACGAGTGCTTCGATTGTTTTTTGCGTCGGTGTCTCGGCTTTACGCATCGCTTCGCCAGGCGCTTGGCGGGTGCCTGAGGCAACACATTCCGCTTTTTCAATGTTGGCTGCGTAGTCAGACCTATTGGAAAAAACGATGTCGTCCTCACCAGAATCCGCAAGGACATGGAATTCCTGTGATCCACTGCCACCGATCGCACCTGAATCCGCGAGTACCGCTCGATAGTCGAGCCCGAACCGATCAAAAATCCGACAGTAGGCGTCATACATCGCAAGGTAGCTTTGCCACATCCCATCTTCATTGATATCGAATGAATAGGCATCCTTCATGATGAACTCTCTCGAGCGCATCACCCCAAACCGTGGACGAACTTCGTCACGAAACTTGGTCTGAACCTGGTATAGATTGAGCGGTAATTGTTTATAGGAGCTGACTTCACGACGGATAATATCCGTGACCACTTCCTCATGCGTCGGCCCCAAGCAGAAGTCCCGTTCGTGTCGATCTTGTAGACGCAGGAGTTCAGGACCAAATTGGGCCCAGCGACCAGACTCCTGCCATAGCTCGGCAGGTTGAACGCCAGACATCAGAATCTCTTGTGCCCCTGCACGGTCCATCTCTTCGCGAACAATCTGTTCAACTTTCTTGAGAACTCGTAAGCCGAGTGGTAACCATGTGTAAAGACCTGAAGCGAGTTGTCGAATCATGCCTGCACGCAACATTAATTTATGGCTGATTACCACCGTGTCAACGGGATCTTCTTTTAATGTTGGCAGTAACAGTTGGGAGGTCCGCATATCGCATCCATATATAATGACTCGGAAAAGATGAAGTATACCGGGCTTCGGCCTTCAGGAGTGGAATGCATCCAGTAGCTTGTTTGGACCGGGGGTTTTCGAGTGAATTCGGTTGTTCGCTCGCGGCAAGGAGTACCGGGTTGATCGAACCTGATGGAGATCTCACCCTATCGGTGGCGATTCGAACGATCGAGCAACAGGCATCTAATCTCGTCCTTGGTTTGCGAAGTGGTTTGGTTGCTGACTCCGTGTTGCAGGATGGAAGGCAAGAATGTTTGTTAAAGGGCCAATCCGCTGGAAGTTCCTAAATGTGAAGAGATTCGTCGGATAATCTAAACGGCGTGTGTTCATCGCATGCGCGAAAATAGTGATCGATATGCATCTGTTCTTTACGCAAGAACTGTTCGATCGCTCCGGCGAATTCCTGATTTTCAATCCAATGCAAGCTTCGTGTTTTGATCGGTCTAAAACCGCGTGCAATTTTATGNTCACCCTGAGCTCCGGGATCAAAGCGAGCGATCCCTTGCTCGATCGCATCCTCAATCCATTGGTGAAAACAGGTCTCAAAGTGCAGACAATCGACCTCGTGTAGAGCACCCCAGTAGCGGCCGTAAAGGGTCGTCGCATCACGAAGGCAAAATGACATTGCGATCCGTTGATTCTGCCTGATCGCNAAGGCGACNCGGATCGCATCGGGGATCCGTTCAATCGCATNTTCAAAAAANTCNCGAGTCAAATAGCCAAGGCTTCCACGGAGCNGATAGGTCATNTGATAACACTGAAAAAGTGTATCAATCGCCTCATCAGTCATGTCCCTGCCACTCAACCTTTCGAAAGTGATGCCNTGCTCAGCAACACGCCGCCGCTCTCTTCTNGCTTCTTTTCGCCGCTTNGAGTTGAATGTCGCAAGATGATCATCAAAGCACTGAAATCCCTGATTAAACCAGTGAAATTGGACACCAGATCGTTCGAGCCACGAGTCGCCCGCTTGTAAATTTTGCGAGCTCTCTTCGTCTGGAAATAATATGTGCCAGCTCGAGACTCGTCCCAAGAGTTCCTCTTTAAGTACGGTCAACAACTGAGTCGTNACTGCTTNTNGATCGGCNCTTTTTTTGATGAGAATNCGCGGGCCGGTCGNCGGGGTGAATGGAACGGCGGTCACGCATTTTGGATAGTAGTTGAGGCCGTGCCGGTGNTAAGCNTCAGCCCAAGCCCAATCGAATACATATTCACCGTATGAGTCAGATTTTAAGTAGCAAACCATTGCACCAACTAATTCANTATTCTCGGTGACAGACGCATAAAGTGGTCTCCAACCTGTNCCCTCTCCAACGCTTTTGGAGTCTTCGAGCGCGGATAGAAACCCGTGCAATAACCCTGGGTAGCACGACGGATTTAAGGCATCCCAAGAGGCTGGGGAGAAGGCATGGATCGACAGGTGAAGCCCTGCTTGCATATGTACCCTTTGTCGCTAGGGCGTCCCTGCTCTTTTGAAAGCTTTGAGCGTCAATGCAAAAAGCCTTTTCTTATCTCTTTTCTTGAGTTGAACCAGTTGATAATCAAGCGATGGTGCAAGCCAAAATTCAAATTGGCGCTTGGGTTCTGGATTATCATCGGTGAGCATAAACTTCTGTGCGTCAATTCGGCCATAGGGCGTATCGAGCGTCTCAATCTCACCTGCGACCACGGAACGCACTTTGACATCGTTCCCGTCAACCATGGTGATCGACTCAGGCAAAGAACGCCCATTTTTCAAAAGATATGCGAGCTGTAAACGAAATCCTAACGGATCGATGGCGTCATCTGGAATCATCATTTCNGCACGTTCTGGCTCATGGAGCCAAGTCAGCGATTGTTTGTTCCAGTTGAATCGAAAATTCCGGCCAGTCGTTCGTCCGAGAACGCTCTGCGTGTAGTTGTAATCGAGGGGCTTCCAACCGTTCTCGTTAGTGAATAACAAATGAGTCGTTTCATTTGCTGAGCCAATACTGGCTNTCGCATCGAGGATCATCTCNTAGCGATCACCATTTTGTTCNAGGGTCTCAATGGCCTCAGCTTCGAGTTTGATTCCTACGCTCCAAATCATGTTGTATTTTGCTTCATAGCCTTGCGAAAAGGCTGGTGAAGCAATCAATAAAACGAGCAGTGAAATTCCTCTCAACATGCGACAACTCCCAGTGAAAGGTCACGAATGACAGCGGGGTACAAACTGTGTTCGGCTTCAAGGACTCTTTNTCTTAGCGACTCTTCAGAGTCGTGNNCATAGATAGGTACCTCGACTTGGCGAATGATACCACCTGAATCCAGNTCTTCTGTNACCCAGTGAACAGTNGCACCGGCGGTTGAATNCCCNGCTTCAATCGCACGTCGATGCGTGTCGAGCCCTTTATATTTCGGCAGCAATGATGGATGGACATTGACCAAGCGATTCGCATAGTGGTTCACAAACTGAGCTGTCAGAATTCGCATAAATCCGGCCAACACAATCAAATCGGCCTCGTAGTTATCAATCACTGACATGAGTGCTCGATCAAATTGATACCGATNGGGATAGCGCTCGTGAGACAGTACTGTCGTCGCAATGTTGGCTCGCTTCGCGCGCTCGAGGCCAAACGCCCGCGCTTTGTTGGAGACAACACCAACGATTTCAGCATTACCAAGAAGTCCTTTGATTTGCCAGTCGATGAGAGCCTGAAGATTGCTACCATCTCCTGAGATTAGGCAAACAACTCGCATTACGCGAACGCTCCTGAAAAAACGACNGAATCGGTCTGGCGTTCGGNGAGCTCGCCGATAATGAGTGGNTCTTCTCCGGTTGAGGTGAGTACCTCGGTGACGCCTTTCACGTGTTGTGGTGCGCAGAACATGACAAANCCAATCCCGCAGTTAAANGTCCTGAGCATCTCTTCGGTACCCACATCACCCTGCGCTTCAAGCCACTTAAAAATCGCCGGACGGGTCCAGCGATCNAGATCGATATGCGCAGTNAAATGATCGCCAAAAGATCGTGGGAGATTNTCCTGAAACCCACCGCCGGTGATATGAACAGCACCGGTCACATNANCGGTTGNCATCGCTTNCAGCACAGATTTGACATAAATCCGAGTCGGTTGCATGACTGCGTCNAGTACTGTCGAATCCGGAGTGACCTGTTCNGTTTCAGGATTGATCGCTGCATGCGCAATAATTTTTCGAATCAACGAGTAGCCATTACTGTGAGGACCTGAGGAGGGCAGTCCAATGATGACATCGCCCACGTTGACTCCATTGCCATTGAGAATTTGAGATTCTTCGGCTACCCCAACACAAAAGCCAGCTAGATCGTAGTCACCATGTTGGTACAT
>PAFS01000046.1 GCA_002705325.1 Gammaproteobacteria bacterium
CTCAAATCACGGTGTTCTGTATGATTTTCGACCATCACTACGCCTAGAATCATCACAGCCAGACCAAAATGTGCGAACCACATTCCAATCATGCCTCTCTCAACACGAGCGAGGGTGGTCGTTAGCCCGCCATACAGACCAACTTTCTTCCCAAAATCAACGATCGTGGCGATTGCGAGCCACAGCGCCAGAGTGACACCAATCGCTGTACCAATTGAATAACTACCAGCCAACAGGCTCGGCCAGCCCAGACCCACAAGAACGCTAACGATCAACGTGACGATCAAAGGGCGGTATAACTTCGGATCATCGGATTTCCGCCACTTTGCAAGCGGTCCAAATGCCATTCCACTGACCAAAATCGCTGTGAGTGGAACGAATACGGCGTTAAAGAACGGCGGTCCGACTGATACTTTTCCACCACCAACCGCATCGACTAAAAGTGGATATAGCGTACCCAAAAGGACACTGACTGCCATCACGGTCAGCACCAAGTTATTGAATAGTAAAAATGACTCTCGCGAGATCCAACCGAACTCACCCGGTTCAGACACTTTTCCCGCTCTGAGTGCATACAAAGTTAACGAGCCACCAATCACGACGACCAGAAATCCGAGTATGAAAACGCCTCGCTCCGGATCGTTTGCAAATGCGTGGACTGACGTCAATACACCTGACCGGACTAAAAACGTGCCGAGCAGCGATAACGAAAAGGCAGCAATCGCCAGTAACAACGTCCAACTACGAAATAGCCCCCGTTTTTCCGTTACTGCAAGCGAGTGCATCAAAGCGGTTGCAACCAACCACGGAATCAATGATGCATTTTCAACTGGATCCCAAAACCACCAGCCGCCCCAGCCAAGTTCGTAATAGGCCCACCAACTACCGAGCGCAATACCGAGTGTCAGAAATGCCCAAGCCACTGTGGTCCAAGGACGTGACCAGCGGGCCCAAGTTGCATCCAACCGTCCAGAGATTAACGATGCCATTGCAAAGGCAAAGGCGACTGAGAGTCCAACGTAGCCCATATAAAGCATCGGTGGATGAAAAATTAATCCCGGGTCTTGAAGCAATGGATTAAGGTCTGCACCGTTCCCGGGTGCAAAGGGCAAGATGCGGACAAATGGATTACTCGTAAATAACATGAAGGCGAGAAACCCAACGCTGATCATTCCCATCACCGACAAAACCAGGGCTGAGATGTGATCGGGAATACCACGACTGAATAAAACCACCGCCACACCCCAAAATGCAAGGATCAATGCCCACAAAAGAAGCGAACCCTCGTGTGCACCCCAGACTGCACTCATACGGAAATGCCAGGGCAGATCGAGATTTGAGTTATCTGCGACGTATTTAACGCTGAAATCGTGAGTCAGAAAGCCATACATCAAGACACCGAAGGAGACCGCCAGAGCCAACCCCTGCAGCAGGGCTAAAGGCTTGGCTGTGGCGCAAAATCCGTCCTGGCTGGTGAGATATCCGTACAAAGGAAACACGGCTAAACAGATGGATACAGCGAATGCGAGGACAAGTGCGAAGTGTCCGATTTCAGGAATCACTACTTTTGCCCTCCCATCATCTGATCAAGTTTTCCGGATTGTCTGAGCGCTTCAGTGACCTCAGGTGGCATGTAATTTTCATCGTGCTTAGCAAGAACCTCACTTGCCACGAATTGCCCTGAACGAATACGACCCTGGACCACCACGCCCTGACCTTCTCTGAATAAATCGGGAAGGATTCCCTCGTAGGTGACGCGCACGTTATGATCAAAATCAGTCACATCAAACGCAACTTTAAGGCTCTGCGGGTCACGATCCACAGTCCCGTCCGCGACCATTCCGCCGACACGAATCATTTGCGCAGAGGGAGCTTCACCTTTGGCAATTTGAGTTGGCGTGAAAAATAGGTTGATGTTTTGACTCAGCGCATACATGACTAAGCTAACCGCAATCCCCAATCCCGAAACCAACCCAAGAATTATCAATAAACGTTGCTTGCGTTTAGGATTCATGCGTCGCCTCTCGTTCCAAATTCCGTTGAATCATACTTACTGCCCGACGGTGCTGACGGACATTCGCGAACGTCAACCCACCGAGGACTAGCAGGCCGAGTCCATAAATGGGCCACACATAGACACCGTGAGGTGCCATCTCAAAAAATGCCGTAAGGGAAGCGAACTGGAACTCAAGCACGACTAACCAACTCCCTCACCCAGGCAGAACGACGCTCCCGCTCGAGCACAATGGCTCGCATTGAGCCGAGGATCAGATAGGCAGCAGCAATGTAATACCCAAGAATGTTAATCAACAGCGGGATCCACATTGAGGCTGGCATCGCCGGCTTCTCTGTGAGTTTCAGACTTGCTGGCTGATGCAATGTATTCCACCACTCGACCGAATATTTGATGATCGGTAGATTCACAACGCCGACCAAAACCAAAATCCCGCATGCCTTACCCGCCTGATCCGGATCTTGGATCGCGGCCCGTAGGCCAATGACCCCAAGAAACAAAAATGCCAAGATCAACATGGAGGTTAACCGAGCATCCCAGACCCAATAGGTGCCCCATGTCGGTTTTCCCCAGACCGCACCGCTGATGAGTGACAGCGCTGTGAAAGCAAAACCAACGACAGCAATGGATTGCATCGCCACATCAGCGAGTTTCATTTTCCAAACAAACAAAACCACAGCGCAAACGGCCATTGCCGTATACAGCGCTTGCGCCAGAAAAGCGACTGGTACATGCAGATAAATAATGCGATAACTATTGCCCTGCTGATAATCGACCGGTGCCAACGCGAGTCCCCAAAAAGAACCCGTTATCAAAAGGGCCAGTGCCAACCAACCACAAACCAGCTGCCAGCGGCCTGCGCGCTCATAGAACCAGCGGGGTGAACCCCATTGATGAAACCAACGCCAACCCATTAGTTAGAACCTCCAATATTCAATCGAATTGCCGCAGAGACCGCGATCGGAACAAGGGTCGCCGCAACCACACTAAACGCTCCCAGCAATGCCAATAAGGGCAGTGTGTCAGAACCATCCATGGCTCGAATCAAAACGCCTGCCGCCACTATAACTACCGGCACAAATAGAGGCATCATGACTAACACCCCTAGGATACCAGATCGAGACGATCCAAGGGTAAGAGCGGCACCCAGTCCAGAAAAACAGGTCAAGGCAGGTGTCGCAATGACCAGAGTCACAAACAGTGCCAACAGCACGTCCGTCGGCACTGACAGCATGATCCCAGCAATTGGTGTAATCAGAATTAAGGGCAGCACATGAAAAAGCCAATGCGCGATTAACTTAAGCCCAACGAGCCATGCCAACGGTCGATCCAGAAATAGCCATTGCTCTAGTACGCCATCAGAAAAGTCGGATTGAAATAAGTGCTCAGTATTTAATAGCAGTGCAAGCAAGGTTGCCACCCAGATCAGTGCCGAACCAATTTCCGACAACAAATCCGAGTCCGGTGCCAGTGCAAGTGGCACCATTGAAATCACCAACATTAGAAACCACGATGGTTTAAATATGTCCCCGGGCCGAGCTGCGATCAGATTCAACTCCCGGGTCAACATCCGTCGTTCAAGTGACATGACCGAGTTCCAATGTTGTGTATTTGAGTGATTGTGGTGGTTGGTGGGTGGTGAAAAGACAAATTCCTCCAGCGGCAGCATGCGAAGTGATTCGTGCATCCAGCGTTTTGACCATCTCGACGTCAAGAGCAGTGTAGGGCTCATCAAGAATCCAGATTGGGGCCTCAACACACCATAAGCGTGCTAATGCACACCGCCTCCCTTGGCCCTGCGAAAGCTCTTTGACGAGCGAGTCATGATACCCTTTCAACCCAACATCGCTCAGTGCTCGTTTCAAGTGATCGTCATCAGATCCCGTCAGAAATTTTAAGTTGTCCAATACGGTCAAGTCCTTCGTGACTTGAGGCTTATTACCGATGTAAAGAATTTGCCCCAAGCACTCAGTCAGGGGCGATTGATTCATCCGAATCTTCCCCGTTTGAATATCGAAAAGTCCTGCTATTGTTCGTAACAGAGTCGTCTTACCCGCACCATTGGGCCCTGCAACCCGCAGAATTTGCCCTGAATTGAGTGTTATTGATAAGTTTTTGAACAATAAGCGATTATCACGCTCGCAGCTGAGTTCAGAAATTTCGATATCGATCGGCTCAAAAATCATGACAGTAGTGTACCGGAAACAGAGACTGTGACTCGAGGGAAGAGTCGTGATAACCTCGCGATCAGTAATAACAGCGACCCAGCGATGTCCCGGTAGCTCAGTCGGATAGAGCGGCCGCCTCCTAAGCGGCAGGTCACAGGTTCGATTCCTGTTCGGGACACCATTGATTCAGTTTTCGACGATCAACTCTTAAGCACTCGGTCATCGAATGATCGAGTACCTCAGGGATAGAGAATAATCAAACACGATGCAGTCGATGCAAAGTGTTTAGAACCAGGACAGTGGGTTCCACCAAGTGCTGCCGTCTCCATCTGCATCGGATTCAGCTTTGGACTCCCCGGCCGTCGTCTCCGAATTTTCAGCACCGATCTGAGCCCATTCAGGAGCAATCGAATTATAGGACGCACAACCACTGAGGGAGATCAACAGCAGCGCAAGAACAGACGGAGTCACCAGTTTTTTCATAGGTTCATATCTCATTGAATTGGAGCCAAGGAGCATACACCAAACAAGCGCTTGGCTGTTAAGTTCTGCTCGGATTGGGAGGATTCATCATTGAAGGCAATCGATCAAACGGATGGCAGGGATGGGGCTAGAACAGAGACTACTTGCCCTGAAAGCCTAGAACCATCATATAACCACGGAATGTATCATTTCCCGCCGAGGTGAAGATTAATATGATTAATCAGCAGCTATAAATAATCCTTCTGTCTGGACTCAAATATCCTCTGCGACAGCATTTTCAAGATGGGGCCTAGGGTGTTGATCAGACTTTTGCCGAACACAAAGTAACCCGTTATTGACACGAACGCGCGTGGCACGACAATAAACGGGTAATTGAGATCGATGC
Source organism: Gammaproteobacteria bacterium (assembly GCA_002705325.1). The sequence goes on from PAFS01000046.1 coordinate 5,051, forward strand.
TCGAGTCTGATGCGACAAGCGCGATGTCCACACCAGTTCGAGCCAGATTCGAGTAAAACGCATTATCAGAGCGAGAAAAAATTCCAAAAGCTCACAAGGGTAAACACTGAAACTGGCGCTTCTGGAAATTCTTGAACAAGCACGTTGCCACTGATCGTGATGATCAGAAAACACGCAATGAAAGCTAACGCACAATAATTCGCGAAGCTTTCAGAATACGAAATTTTCCCCTGAAGTTTTCTCGCGATCGTCAGATTCGATAACGTGCATTGCTATTAACCGACGCTTGATCAGAGCGCGCAGTAGATACAGGCCCGGAATGGCACCCGCCAAAGAAAACCACAAATAGTAGTTTGCGTGCTGATAGACGATCTCGTGGGAAATGATACCAATAAGCAATCCCAGGAGCGCAGCAGTGCCGATTGCCTTTTTCAGCCTTTTCATGATTCGTAATACCCGCCATTCCGCCCTCATACCGTATTCCTAGCCCGGCTCGAGCCTAAAAGGTTTCAGGACCAGCGACAACACAGGCTCGTCGGGTGATAAATATACCGCGCGTCCGTGACGATCGATTTCAATCGATCAACCAGTACAACAGTGGCCCTAAGCCACTCCTGTACTCAGAATCGGATACCCAACAAAAATCGGGCGATCAGGCCCTTCCGGCCAACCTCGTGACTTGATAGCGATTTCTTCCATCGCTTCGCTTTGATTTCTTGGTTCGCGAGACGTTCATACGAACGAACAACCGCTCGACCCACACCAACTGGGATCATGATTAAAATCTCCAACTCATTTCTCTGGTGCTAGAATACACGCACAAAATGCATAATGCAAATAGTGCGCTAAAAAAATTACATTATAATTCAACGAGATTCATAATTAATACGCATTATTTGCGATAAAAAAATGAAGCACCCTCTCTGTAAAAGGCATCAGGTGGCCGTTATGATGCTCAATCGACCATCATTTTCGGTTCAAAAATTTGATGGTTTGAAACGCCTTCGGACAATGTGGACATGAGTATTGCGCATTTTGTGNGCTTAATTGTCACAGAAATTTCANAGAATCGCCGGGCCAACTGTTGATAATGTCGTCGCATTCAGAAGGTTGANCCGATCACATGAAACCCAGCGAATTCAAAGCCTGGCGAAAAGACAATCAATTGACTCAGGAGCAGGCAGCCAAAAAGCTCGGTCTGAAAAAACGAACGATTCAATACTACGAGAAAGGGAAACGAGACGGCAAAGATTTTAAAATTCCCAAAACGACAGAGTTGGCGTGCTACGCTCTCTCCGTGGGGATCGAACACTATTTTGGCCCACAGTCATTGAACAGTGATGAGAAATAACGCGCCTACTGATTAAAGTCTCACAATATTCACCAATTGCTTTGGCTTCACACCCAACCACTGCCGCACTAGCGTCCCGATCTCTCGTTGCAATGCACTTCGCAAGCCATCATCCGATTGTAAGATTCTCGAATTCTGCTCAGATAGGATCTCTTCGATCGCATATCTCAGGTCGCCATCGAGCGTCTCTGAATCAATATCTCCTGATGGCACACCAACAAACTGAACCTGTGGTTCCGTTGCCAATCGTGCCTTCTTATCAAGCACAACGGTCACAGTCATCAGCCCACCATCGGCCAACGCACGACGCTCGGAAAGCGCTCGATCGTTCAAAGGAATCAGGCTCGATCCAGATAAGCCAAGCCGTCCTGTCTGTACGCGTGCAATGCAATTCACACCGGTCGAATCCAAATGAAGTACATCACCGTTAACGACGCGAGCTGATCCCAATCCCATCTCATCAGCAAGTTGCGAGTGAGAAGCCATATGCCGCTCCTCACCATGAACTGGAATCACGACCTTTGGTCGCAATGCGCGATACATCCAACGCAGTTCATCTCGACATGGATGACCTGATACATGAATCGGAGCATCTTGCTCAGTGATTACCCTCACCTTTTTGAGTGAGAGAAGGTCATAGAGTCGATACAGTTTTTTCTCGTTTCCCGGAATTACCTTCGAAGAGAACACGACGGTATCATCGGGCTCGAGTAGCAAATCTTGATGCTCGCCTTTAGCCAATCTCGCAATCGCCGCTCTTGGCTCACCTTGCGAGCCTGTCGCTAAAATCAGCTGCTCTGACTTCGGTAGATAATCCAGATCTTCAGTGGGCACCAGGTCAGGAAAGTTTTTGAGGTAGCCTGTGGCCTTGGCAGTTTGCAAATAGTTGAACAAACTGNGTCCAAGCACNGTAATCCGACGGCCTGTCTCTTGCGCNATATCTCCCAAGCTCGCAAGGCGGGCNGTATTNGAAGAAAAACANGTCACAGCAACACGATTTGGCTGTGAAGCGATCACCTCATGCAATGCCTTTCGGCACTCANTTTCTGAGCCAGACCACCCCTCNACAGTTGCGTTAGTNGAATCACCGATCACAAACTCGATCCCCGACTCACCAAGTGATAGTAGACGACNGTCATCGTAATGCTCGCCCTCGATCGGATGCGGATCAAGCTTCCAATCACCTGTGTGGAAGACGGTTCGACCCGCAGCTCGTATGACAAGCGCATTGGGCTCTGGAATCGAATGGGTGAGAGTCACCCACTCTAATTGGAAGCCACCTAACTCGAGNAAAGAACCCGGTAATNCTTCATGTAAAGGAACTTGATCGAGNAGACCNGCCTCNCCGAGTTTGCGTCTGGCAACCGACGCGGTAAACGGTGTGCAGTAAACCGGGGCCTTCAGCTGATTCCATAAATAATGTAGCGCTCCAACGTGGTCCTCATGCGCATGCGTGATNACAATACCAACGANTTGATCANGAACTGANCGAAGCGCAGAAAGATCCGGACAGATCACATCGATACCNGGNGGTGTTGANTCGTCAGCAAAAGTGATTCCGACATCAACGATTAGATATTGGCCATCACAACAATACACATTGAAATTCATCCCTATCTCGCCAGATCCGCCGAGTGGAATGAAATACAACTGCTCATCAATGAATGGAACTTGAGAAAAATTAGCAAACGGCTTCAAAATACTGTACATATATCCAGTCAAAAATTGAGAGGTTCCATTATGGTAACGATCTTATTGCCACAGACCAAACACTCACAACCGCTTGCGGCGGCTGATGTAGAACATGAATTAGTGGAGTCATTGGAGCGTATTGCAATTGTTGGCTGGGTGTCATGTGGACAGCCGATCGATATGTTTACTCAACAAGAGTCANTCGAAGTGCCATCAAAGCTGGTGCGCAAAAATACCTATGCCTTGCGCGTTCGAGGCAATTCGATGGTCGATGCGAATATTCTGGACGGCGATNTTGTGNTCATCGAACAATCTCAAATCGCAGAAANTGGTGAAAGAGTCGTCGTTCGAATCAACCAAAAAGAAGTTACCTTGAAGACGCTCAGGCTTGATCAGGACGGCGTTAAATTAATTCCCGCAAACAGCACAATGAGCCCAATCGTCCTTAATAATGCAGANGTCGAAGTGGTAGGCATTGTTCGCGGTGTGATTCGTGACCGAATTTAATCGGCAAGCATCTCAAGATANTCGACCGTAACAGGTTTACCGTCTCCCCGATCGGCAAGACTCTCAACGACTGCGGTTGCTTTCGATAAGTCGTGCTCAATCGTGTAGAACGATGGACTGGCAAGACAGCGCAACCCAGCCCCTCTGGCGGCGGTTACTCCAGCTTTCGCATCCTCGATTGCGATTGCCTCGCCAGAATTCAGACCCAGTTTCTCGAGAGCAACTCGATACACCTTAGGATCCGGCTTTTTCTCAGGCACAGTGATTCCGCCAACCAAAGCTTCAAACCGTTCGAGTCTCAATGCGCCTCCCACGGCCCGATCTAAAGCGTCNACGTTCGNCTCCGTTGTTGTTGTTGCAATTGCNAAGCGNATCGATCGCGATAAACACTCATCGATCAAACGCTCAACCCCCGGGCGTAGNGTCGCAGATTGGGGCAATAGCTCTGCGTAGCGAACGGTTTTCAATCGATGTAACGAAGCAATCTTCTCATCACTCATATCGGTCATTGATTCGGTCTGAGCGTAGTGACGAATTCGCTCTTTACCGCCGGTCACCTTCAATAATTCACGATACTGCTCAGGGGACCAAAACCATCCAAGTCCAGCTTGCTCAAACACTGTGTTGAATGCCTCGCGATGCACTTCTTCTGTTTCCGCGANGGTACCATCAACATCAAAAATCACTGCTTTTAACATCACTATGCNGCCAAGTCTTTCAGTGCANNAAACAAATGATCAAAACTATCAATTACGACGTCAGAACCAAGTAACTCGGGTGCTGTATTGGTATACCCACCGCGGACCAAGATGCACGGCATCCCCGCATTACGAGCAGCTTTGACATCGGCAACTGAGTCACCGACCAAAACAGCTTGCCGATCTCCCGTNCCAATGCGCTCTGCACACAATAGCAAGGGTTCAGGATCAGGCTTCAGTGCGCGGTCTGGCATCGACCCGACATAGTCAGTNAAAAATGCCATCAGCTGAAGCTCATTCAAAATTGTCTCAGCAACAGGTTCAGACTTATTTGTGCACACGCCCATGGCAAAGGCGGCACCCTTAGCAGTCACCAATGTTTCACGAACAGCACGCATTGGCTTCGTNTTGACAGCAGGCGCGCTCATATATCGCGTNTTGAAGGCACCATAGAACACCTCCTGAATATCAGCTGGGCCGCCCGTCGCCTCTAACGCACGTTCACACAGCTTCGGCATGCCATCACCAATAAATTCTTGGGTTTCTTCAATGGAGATGTGGCGCAGCCCCTGACTCGCTAGTACGGTATTCACAGCAGCCTGAAGATCAGGTGCTGAATCCACCAACGTACCGTCTAAATCAAAAACTAGGGAAAATCGACTCGCTAAGTCGCGGTAATCGGTCATCATTGGTCCTTGACTGCGTTTCGGATCGCCTGGATGTTGTCTCTGTAGGCATCAATCGACCCACCTTTAAACACCGCAGAGCCTGCGACCAATGCTGTCGCGCCGGCAGCCACAACAGATGGAGCAGTCTCGGGGGTAATGCCTCCATCCACTTCAATATCAACATCTCGGCCGCCGAGCATATCGCGAATCCGAGCAATTTTATCAACCACCGTCGGGATGAATGATTGCCCACCAAAACCTGGGTTCACACTCATCACCAACACCAAATCAACCCGATCAAGTACATAACGCAAGCAGTCTTCAGATGTGTGTGGGTTCAAGGACACACCAGCTCGACAACCTAACTCACGTATCTGCGCCAAGGTGCGATCGAGATGGTCGCAGACCTCTGCATGCACTGTGATGATATCGGCACCAGCTTTTTGGTAAGCCTCCAACAATCGATCCGGATTACTCACCATCAAGTGCGCGTCGAATACCTTATCGGTTGCACTTCGAACCGATTGAATAATTGGCGGACCAAATGTGAGATTTGGTACGAAATGTCCATCCATTACATCCAAGTGGATCCAATCACACCCTGCCTGATCAACCGCCTGAATCTCTTCTGTGAGCTTTCCAAAATTTGAGGCGAGTACTGATGGTGCAATTTTGACTTCAGCCATGTGAATTCCTTTATATCGTTGAGTTTACAGCGTCCCTGAAGCGTATCTATGAGCCATCTCACCGAGTGGAATCGGCTTAATTTTGGACGCATTCCCAGCACAACCGAAACGTTCAAATCGGTCTGCAACCAGTGCTTCCATCGCATCCATTGCCGGCACTAGGAACTTTCTTGGGTCAAACTCTGCGCGTTTTTCAGTTGCAATACGGCGGAATGCACCGGTCATTGCGAGTCGGCAATCCGTATCAATATTCACCTTCCGTACGCCACATTTGATACCCCGCTCAATCTCCTCAACGGGTACGCCGTAGGTTTGTGGGATATCACCCCCAAACTCGTTAAACAGTTCCTGGAGATCTTGAGGAACCGAGCTCGATCCATGCATTACCAAGTGGGTATTGGGTAATTTCTTGTTAATCGCCTCGACCACGTGCATCGCGAGAATCTCCCCGTCAGGCTTACGAGAGAATTTGTACGCCCCGTGGCTAGTACCCATGGCAATCGCAAGTGCATCAACACCGGTCTTTTTCACAAAATCAACTGCTTGGTCGGGATCCGTTAACAGCTCATCTTCAGATAGCTTACCCTCAAAGCCATGGCCATCTTCTTTCTCGCCTTCACCAGTCTCGAGTGAACCAAGCACACCCAACTCTCCCTCAACAGAAGCACCGACAGCATGCGCCATTTCAGTCACTCGCTGCGTGATATCCACGTTGTACTCATAGGATGCTGGCGTTTTCGCATCGCCTTCGAGTGATCCGTCCATCATTACCGAGGTAAATCCATGTTGCATTGCTGTCAGACATATTGCTTCGTTATTCCCATGGTCTTGATGCAACACGATAGGGACATCCGGATACATCTCAGCCAGAGCTGTCACCATTGCTTTTAGCATCGGATCGCCAGCATAAGTGCGTGCTCCGCGCGATGCCTGGAGGATGACCGGCGCATCCAACTTGTCTGCCGCCTTCATGATCGCCAAGCCCTGCTCCATATTGTTAATGTTAAACGCAGGAACTCCGTATCCACGCTCTGCTGCATGGTCGAGTAATTGTCTTAATGAGATAAGTGCCATATTTTCGTCTCCCTGATCAAGATCGCTGAATGAGACGGTCAGCGGTCTCGCAAATTGCTTCTTTTGTAATTCCAAAATGTTCATATAACTCGGGCGCAGGACCCGAAGCGCCAAAGTCAGTCATGCCAATGAACACATCCTGAGTTCGCAAATACCGATCCCAACCGAATCCACTTAATGCCTCCACAGCGATTCGTGGTGCCGAGCCGAGTACAGACTGACGATACTGATCCGACTGTTGATCGAATAACTCCCAACACGGTATTGAGACGACAGCCACCTGTAAACCCGATGACTCCATCATTGCTGCTGCCTCAAGTGCAATCGCAATCTCAGAACCTGTCGCCATTAAAGTGATATCTCGAGCTCCGCGCACATTCTTGAGGATATAACCGCCTTTCTGTGTGAGATTTTCGTTGGTCCGTTCTGTGCGGACTGTGGGTAATCCCTGTCGTGATAATGCCATGACTGAAGGTGTCTCAGTTGATTGAAGAGCAACCTCCCATGCTTCAGCTGTCTCCACCGCATCACACGGACGGAACACCAACATGTTAGGCGTCGCGCGCAACATCGCAAGATGCTCAATTGGTTGATGCGTCGGCCCATCTTCGCCGAGCCCAATGGAGTCATGTGTCAGCACATAAATTACGCGTTGCTTCATCAATGCAGACAAACGCATCGAGCCTCGCATGTAGTCGCTGAACACGAGAAATGTCCCGCCATAGGGAATCATCCCTCCATGCAACGCCATACCATTCATGACAGCGCCCATCGCATGTTCACGGATTCCAAAATGCACATAATTACCACGGAAATTACCTGGCGTAATCGAACGCATATTCGATGTCTTGGTCAGGTTTGATCCTGTCAAATCTGCTGAGCCGCCAACCATTGAGGGCACCGCACCGTTGATCACCTCCAAGGCCATTTGTGACGCTTGACGGCTTGCGACCTTCGGTAATTCGGCCTTCAATTCCTTCTTATATCTGCGCATCCGCGTGGCTAATACTTTCGGCACTTCGCCTGAAATCGTCCNCTCAAAGCGCGATTTTTTCGGGCTCACATCAAGCCGTGACTGCCACTCATGACGGATCGATTGACCGCGACTTGCGATTGATTCCCATGCAGATCGGATATCTGCCGGTATTTCAAATGGACCATGTGTCCACCCAAGGGCATCGCGTGTTGCTTGAATCTCTTCCGCACCCAAGGGCGCACCATGTGTTTTATGACTCCCAGCCAGATTGGGTGCGCCGAAACCAATCGTCGTTTTACAAGCGATCAATGATGGCTTTCTTGATTTCTTAGCAACTTCAACGGCGGCACTCACAGCATCGATATCATGGCCATCGACTCGGGCAACTTGCCATCCTGAGGCTTTNAACCGTGCGATTTGGTTNGTCGACGTNGCAATNTCAGTTTTGCCATCGATTGAAATTTCATTGTCATCCCAAAGNANNATGAGTCGGCCAAGTTTCAAATGCCCGGCNAGGNCAATGGCCTCATGGCTAATTCCTTCCATCAGGCAGCCATCNCCAGCTATCACATAGGTGTAATGATCCACCAGCGNACGACCGAATTGCGACGCGAGTCGCCTTTCAGCCAATGCCATTCCGACGGCAGTAGTGATCCCTTGACCCAATGGCCCTGTCGTCGTCTCAATCCCTGCTGCATGGCCAAATTCAGGGTGTCCTGCAGTCCGAGCGCCAAGCTGTCTAAATTGTTTCAGTTGATCAGTACCCATATCGGAATAACNGAGTAGGTGGTTCAANGCATAGTGCAGCATCGAACCATGACCNGCGGAGAGGACAAATCGATCGCGATCTGGCCATTGCGCATCCGACGGATCAATGTTGATGTGGTCAGCAAATAAAGCAACCGCNGCATCGGCCATACCCATTGGCATCCCCGGGTGACCTGAATTGGCAGCTTGAACACNATCCATGGCAAGGAATCGAATTGCATCAGCCATCCGTTGACNTTGCGTGCGTTCCATAGAAATCTCCTTAATCGCGAAGACGACGTGATTCAGAAGCAAGCCTCCAGATCATCGGCGTCAAAATGAGTTGAAGCGCAAGCGCCATCTTTCCACCAGGAATCACAATCGANTTTGGTCGAGACATGAAGCTGTCATGAATCATCGACAAAAGGTAGGGGAAATCGATNCCACGGGGATTGGCGAACCGAATGACAACCATTGACTCATCCGGCGTTGGAATCCAACGAGCAATAAATGGATTCGAGGTATCGACGATTGGTACCCGCTGGAANTTAATATCGGTCAGAGCGAACTGTGGACAAATGTAGTGCACATAATCATGCATTCTCCGTAGGATCGTATCAGTCACCGCCTCAGTCGAATACCCTCGCTTCGACTTGTCACGGTGTAACTTCTGGATCCATTCCAGATTCATCACTGGAACAACACCGACTTTTAGGTCTGCGTATTGAGCGATATCTACCTTGTCGGTTGCGACGGCCCCGTGAAGGCCCTCATAAAATAAGAGATCAGTATCATCCTCAAAGGAGCGCCAGTCGGTAAACTTGCCAGGAGGGCAACCCCATTGCTCGGCCTCTTCATCATCATGGACGTAGGTCCGCGTGCGACCATTTCCAGTCTCGCCATAGGTTTTGAACACATCTTCAAGAAGCGCAAATTCGTTGGCTTCCTCNCCAAAATGTGAAAAATGGTTGGCTGGGTTGCCCTGNGCCTCTGCCATTTTCTTCTTCATTTCGGCACGATCAAATCGATGGAATGCATCACCCTCAATAAATGCCGCTTTCACCTTTTCCCGGAAAAAAATCTGCGCAAAGGTATCCCGTACTGTCGAGGTACCTGCTCCTGACGATCCTGTGATCGAAATAATTGGATGTTTTTGTGACATGATTTGCTCTCCGTTTATGANCGGAATAAGTTGCGATGACTAAATAGCGGTGATTGATCAAGGCCTTGTCGTGTTTCAGCTTCGTAGCTTCCGACCCAACGGACCTCCGTTTTTGATCCAAACACCAAAGCTGTACGCTCATGGATTTCTGTTGGCGTTTTTTCGAGNATTCGCGTGACGCCGTCAGTGGCAGCTCCACCGGCCTGTTCAACTAAAAATGCAACCGGGTTTGCTTCATAAATNAACCGCAGACGGCCATTTTCGTACTTGGGTCGACGATCTCCGGGATATAAAAAGATCCCACCNCGGTTGAAGATTCGACCGGCGTCGGCGACCAGAGAACCAATCCAACGCATATTGAAATTGCGTTCCCGCGGACCCTCACTGCCCAATAGCAGATCACTAATATATCGCTGAACAGGCGTGAACCANTGGCGCGCATTNGAGGCATTGATCGCATATTCNGACGTTTCTTCAGATATTTCGATTNCTTCCTCGATCAAGAGAAAGATTCCTGATGTCGGGTCCATCCGGTACAGATCCGTTCCNTTACCCGTCGTCAGNTATANCGCTGTCTGCGGGCCGTANACAAAAAATGCAGCAGCCAGCTGTTGATCTCCAGTCTGNATCGCAGATTGCTGCNGATCGCCACCTGGATTCGGTAACACGGAGATAATTGTTCCGATCGACACGTTNACATCGATGTTTGACGATCCATCCAGCGGATCAATGGCAACAATCANCGGGGCTGCCTCGTCAATAATCACCGCTTGGTCTTGTTCCTCGCTGCAATAGGCAGCAACGGCACCAGATGCCTGNGCTGCCACAANGAATTCCTCGTCGGCCATTACATCAAGCGCTTTCTGCGCATCGCCATCAGCATTTTGGTCGCCAATNGTGTGACCAAGCTCTCCTCCGGCTGAAATAATTCGACTAACCTCGTGTGCTTTAGCGGCAAGCGCTGTAAATAACTCAACCAAAGCATCCTGTTGTGGCTGACCAGTTTTCAGCGACTGCAACCGAGTATCCAGNGCGATCATGTTTCGTTTTCCGTTTGGTGATGAAGTATTTGTTCCAAAAGTAGTTGTACCGATACGGATTACCTAGTACAAACAATAAAAACTAAATTTAATTTTTAGGAAATCTGAATAATGAGAATCAAAAACGTGACACTCGTCCAACTTAGAACATTTTTGTCCCTTGTTCGTAACGAAAGTTTCACGAAAGCTGGACAGGATTTGGCGGTATCGCCAGCGACTGTGACCGCCCAAATCAAGCAACTCGAAGATGCTTTGGATGCGACACTCGTTTTTCGGACGACGCGATCAGTCCGTCTAACTGATGCAGGCGCCGTTCTTGCTCGGCAAGCCACCAAGATTCTTCACCTCATCGAAGCCATTCCCGAACGACTGGGCGCCGTCGAAAACTTAGAGCGAGGCGAAGTCTCCGTTGGCATTATCGGGACTGCTGGGTATGTCATGCCAAAAGTTTTAGCAGCTTATCAGGAGGAGCATCCAGGAATTCATCTGGACCTCATGATGGGTAACCGAAATACCATCTGGGATGCAATCCTCGAAGGGAAGATTGATATCGGAATCATGGGTACGCCGCCGGAGGACACCAATATCGAAAGCGAGATCATCGGCGAGCATCAGCTGATTTTTGTCGCTCATCCGAACCATCCGCTGTCGAAACTNGAACGAGAAATTACAGCCAGAGAGCTGATCCGATATCAGCTTATCGCTCGAGAAGTTGGGTCAGGAACTCGACTCGCAATGGCTGCNTATTTTGGCGCGCTATTCCATCAGACAGCCCGGACACCCGTGGTACTCGACACCAACGAAGGGATCAAACAAGCTGTACTCGCTGGGATGGGAATTTCAATGCTATCAGAGGCCACATGTGAGATAGAGCTGCATCATGGCTTACTGAAACGCCTGACNGNTGAAGGCACCCCGATCCCAAGACAATGGTATGCGATTCGCGTTGCCAACATNGAACGTAATCCAGCAGAAATCAGCTTGCTCAACTTTCTAGCAACACAATACACGCAGCCCTAGGCTTGCGCTCTGTATTGATGATGCACCAGCGTTTCAAGACTCACGTGATCAAGAATCTTCTCGTGGGTACTGTCTAGGATAACCGGCGCAATGACTCCCGCACGCACAGCTTCCACCCATCGCAATGCACACAAACACCAACGGTCCCCCGGCTTGAGACCGGGAAACTGGAATTCAGGGCGGGGTGTGATCAGATCGTTACCTTGCTCACGCGAAAAATCGAGGAATTGAGAGGTCATCACCGCACAAACAACATGGCTCCCACGATCAGAGGATTCAGTCTGACAGCAGCCATTCCGAAAGTATCCGGTGAGTGGATCCATCGAGCACGGCTTTAAAGGTTCCCCGAGGACATTCAGCTGATTCGTGTCTGTCATACCTGATATTTGGGGAGTCCTCACGCAAAAAAAAGCCCCGAGGAGTTCTCGAGGCTTTTTCTGAGCAAGGTGGGCTAGTTAATCTGCGATAACAACTGATCCAAACTCGACTTCGCGTCACCNTAAAACATCCGCGTGTTTTCTTTGTAGAACAGCGGATTCTCGATACCTGAGTACCCAGTGCCTTGACCACGTTTCGATACNATGACTTGCTTNGCNTTCCAAACCTCAAGGACGGGCATTCCAGCNATTGGAGAATTCGGATCCTCTTGCGCTGCCGGATTAACAATATCATTCGANCCGATGACGATCACGACGTCTGTTGAACCAAANTCCTCGTTGATTTCATCCATCTCAAGGACGATATCGTATGGGACTTTCGCCTCGGCGAGTAACACGTTCATGTGTCCTGGTAACCGGCCAGCAACTGGGTGAATCGCGAAACGAACCTCTTTCCCTTTTGCTCGTAATCGACGAGTCAACTCACTCACAGACTGCTGCGCCTGGGCAACTGCCATGCCGTAGCCAGGGACAATGATGACACTGTCAGCATCATCAAGAGCACTGGCGACACCGTCAACGTCGATTGCGATCTGTTCGCCTTCGATTTCCATTGCTGGACCTGTTGCATCACCCCATCCGCCAAGTATCACCGAGAGGAATTGTCGGTTCATGGCTTTACACATGATGTACGAGAGAATTGCTCCAGATGATCCGACAAGCGCACCAGTGACGATCAACAGATCGTTACCCAATAGGAAACCAGTCGCTGCGGCTGCCCAACCTGAATATGAGTTCAGCATCGAGACAACAACCGGCATATCAGCCCCACCAATGGCCATGACCAGATGCGCGCCCAGCAGCAGTGCAAGCACCGTCATCGCATAAAGGGTCCACGAACCCGCATGGTTCATGTACATCAGTAACAATACAAAGGATCCGCCAACCATCGCTAAATTCAGCAAATGACGGCCCGGCAAGATCAACGCTTTACCACCGATTTTTCCGGCCAGTTTGCCGTAGGCGATGATAGACCCAGTGAAGGTGACCGCACCGATAAACACACCGAGGAAGATTTCCACTTCGTGAATCACTCGCTCTGCGTTGGATGCAAAGTCATGTGTCGACATGTCTGAGTTGATCCCGATAAATACTGCTGCCAATCCCACAAACGAGTGCAGTGCCGCAACCAACTGAGGCATGCCAGTCATCTCGACGCGGTTCGCAACAATCACACCGATGACCGCACCGACCACGATTGCCCCGATTAACATCGAGCTGAGCGTAACGCTTGGTTCCNCGATCGTCGCAACTACCGCGATTGCCATCCCAATGATGCCGAACCATACGGCACGCTTCGCCTTTTCTTGGTTGGATAGGCCGCCAAGCGCCAAAATAAATAGAACAGTCGCCGAAATATAAGCGGCTGTTTGAAGTCCAATTGTCATTTCATGTCCCTCCGCTTATGACTTCTTAAACATCTGGAGCATTCGGCGTGTCACCATAAAGCCCCCGACAATGTTAATGGTCGCGATCAGCACAGAAATACCTGCCAGAATCGAAACAATGGGAATATCAGAATCGACCTGTAGTAATGCACCGACAATGATGATCCCAGAAATCGCGTTCGTGACCGCCATCAACGGCGTGTGTAGCGAATGAGCAACGCCCCAGATCACTTGGAAGCCCACGAAAACTGCCAGCACGAACACAATAAAGTGCTGCATAAACGCAGTCGGTGCATACAAGCCAATCAATCCCATCAACGCAGCACCTACAATCAACAGCTGAGTCTGCTGACGACCTGATTTCGCCATTGCAGCCGCTTCCTCGGCTGCCTTCTCTTCTGGTGTCTTTTCAGGCGGCTTTGGTGCAGCCTTGGACGCAATCGCTTGAACCTTGAGTGGTGGTGGTGGATAAGTGATTTCACCCTCGAAGGTTACTGTCGACGAACGAATCACATCATCTTCCATGTTGTGGACCAGTTGTCCGTCTTTCTCAGGGGTGAGATCGGTCATCATATGGCGAATATTTGTGGCGTATAACGTTGATGACTGCGCTGCCATCCGACTTGGAAAATCGGTATAGCCGATAATTGTCACGCCGTTGTCTGTGACGACCTTCTCATCGGCAACCGTTAGTTTGCAATTACCACCTTTCTCCGCAGCCAGATCCATGATCACCGAGCCAGGCTTCATAGCCGCAACCATTTCTTTGGTCCACAGCTCTGGCGCTTCGCGATTCGGAATCAATGCCGTTGTGATGACAATGTCAACTTCAGGTGCTTGCTCGAGAAACAGTGCCAGTTGCTTCTCGCGAAATTCTGGACTCGATGGAGCAGCATAGCCACCGGTGGCAGCACCATCCTGGTTATCCTCGAAATCCAAGAAAAGGAATTCTGCACCCATCGATTCGATCTGTTCAGCAACTTCAGGGCGAACGTCAAATGCACGAACAATCGCTCCCAACGATTGAGCTGTTCCAATCGCTGCCAAGCCCGCGACTCCAGCTCCAACTACGAGTACCTTTGCGGGCGGAACTTTACCTGCGGCCGTAACTTGACCTGTAAAAAAGCGCCCGAAATTGTTACCTGCTTCAATGACCGCTCGATAACCGGCGATGTTTGCCATCGATGACAATGCGTCCATCTTCTGNGCTCTCGAAATCCGAGGCACCATTTCCACGGCTATCACATTAGCTTCACGCGACTTAGCGAGCTCCAACAGCTCACCGTTACCAGCTGGATCAAAAAATCCAATGAGTGTTTGCCCCTTCTTGAGCCGTTTGATTTCGTCTTCAACCGGAGGTCTGACCTTTGCGACGACATCAACTGCCTCGAACAAAGCGTCCGCTGAGTCGACCACAGTGACGCCTGCCGATTCATAATCGACATCGGAGAACCGCGCAAGCTGGCCCGCTCCACTTTCTATGAAACACTCATATCCGAGTTTTTGTAGCTGTGCCGCAGAATCTGGCGTCATGGCGACGCGCGCTTCTCCCGGCATAACTTCCTTTGGGGATCCGATTCGCATCAACTGACTCCCTGATCTATTAAATTGCTTAAGAATTAGATGTTATATCACTAGAACTCAATGTTATAGAATTTCTTTCTACGCCGAACAGCATGGCACATTCCAACCAAACGCAAAAGCCAACTGAACCAATGAGCGTTGAGAACGAAGGGAAAAAGAGAATGGCGGAGACGGAGGGATTCGAACCCTCGATAGGGCTACAAACCCTATACTCCCTTAGCAGGGGAGCGCCTTCAGCCACTCGGCCAC
>PAFS01000047.1 GCA_002705325.1 Gammaproteobacteria bacterium
TTAGCGCGATCAACCGTTTAAGACACATTGAATCAACGATATTAAGAAGTCAAGTCTCGAGATGAGATTAAAATGAAAATCGGTTCCATTTTTTGAAAGCGGCACCCAGTGTGTGCTATCTTCTTGCCGCAATAATTCCCCACAGTAATTTTTCGGAGAGATACTATGACAGATCGCACTGCGTGCGGCGGCCTTCAAGTGGCAACTGAGCTCTATCGTTTCGTGAATGAAGAAGCGATCCCAGGAACTGGCATCNNCGAAACCAAGTTTTGGGCAGGTGTTGANGCATTGATTCNCGAGCTCNCTCCAATCAACCGGGANTTGGTCGCACAACGTGATGTCATCCANGCGAAAATCGACGGATATCACAAAGCTCGTCAAGGTCAGCCGCATGATCCTGCAGACTACAAGGNTTTTTTGCAGGACATCGGATACTTATTACCAGAACCTCAAAATGTAACCGTTTCGACAGATTGCGTTGATGATGAGGTCGCGACCACCGCGGGGCCCCAACTGGTTGTCCCTGTCATGAATGCTCGCTACGCACTGAACGCCGCGAATTCGCGTTGGGGTAGCCTTTATGATGCGCTCTATGGCACCGACGTCATCTCGAACAATGGGGATGCGAGTCCNGGGCTCGAGTACAACCCAATTCGNGGCGANAANGTCATCGCATTTGCCAAGACATTTCTCGATGAAAACTTCGGNCTTGAGANNGGNACACATGCNACNGCGACATCATATAAAATNATCGANGGCTCATTAAAAATCCACACCCCGAGCGGTCTTGTTGGCTTAAAAAATCCAGAAAAGTTGGTGGGTTATCAGGGCGACGCAGCGTCACCGACAGCNATCGTTTTAAAAAATCACGGACTNCATGTGGAACTTCAATTTGANAAGACAAAGCCTGTGGGTAGNTCAGACCCGGCAGGAATTGCAGATATCTTAATGGAGTCCGCGCTGACGACAATTATGGATTGCGAGGACTCAGTTGCAGCCGTTGATGCNGAGGATAAGGTTGTCGTTTACCGGAATTGGCTTGGTCTCATGAAAGGTGATCTCACTGAGTCCGTTTTCAAAAATAATAAAAATCTGGTGCGCCGGCTCAACCCTGATCGGAAATATATCAGCGTTAATGGACCCGAACTCACGCTCCCTGGACGGGCATTAATGTTTGTCCGTAATGTCGGCCATCTCATGACCAATGAGGCTATTTTGGATAGCGATGGTAACGAAGTCCCAGAGGGTATTCTCGATGGAATTTTNACCACGCTCATCGCAATTCACGATCTGAAGCGCACCGAAGACAAAAACTCAAGAGCCGGATCGGTCTATATCGTCAAACCGAAGATGCACGGACCCGAAGAAGTCAGCTTTGCAAATCGTCTTTTCGGGGCCATTGAAGACTTACTTNATTTGCCGCGCCANACAGTCAAAATGGGTATCATGGATGAAGAGCGTCGCACCACTGTCAACCTGAAAGCATGCATCAACGCTGCATCAGAAAGAGTGGTCTTTATCAATACTGGATTTCTCGATCGAACAGGTGANGAAATGCACACGTCGATGCATGCAGGGCCGATGATTCGNAAAGTCCACATGAAAAAAGCNACGTGGATCAANGCGTACGANAACTGGAATGTGGATATCGGTCTNGAATGNGNACTCCAAGGTAAAGCNCAAATCGGTAAGGGCATGTGGGCGATGCCTGATTTGATGGCGGCCATGGTTGAACAAAAAGTGGCGCATCCGCAATCGGGGGCAANCACTGCTTGGGTTCCTTCACCTACTGCTGCNACGTTACATGCCCTNCATTATCATCAAGTCGATGTCTTTGCGGTTCAAGATGCATTGAAAGGACAACGGCGTAATACAGTGGACGAAATCCTAGANATCCCACTNCGCGAAAATCCCAATTGGTCACCAGAGGTGATCCAATCTGAACTGGATAATAATGCGCAAGGAATACTNGGATACGTGGTTCGCTGGGTTNACCAAGGCGTCGGATGCTCAAAGGTCCCTGATATCAATAATATTGGTCTCATGGAAGATCGNGCGACGCTCCGAATCAGCTCCCAGGCCATTGCAAACTG
This sequence comes from Gammaproteobacteria bacterium, assembly GCA_002705325.1. The sequence goes on from PAFS01000047.1 coordinate 2,094, forward strand.
GCTCACTCATGGCATTACAAATGAAGCACAAGTGCGTGAAACCATGGAGCGTATGGCAAAAGTTGTAGATGGCCAAAATGCAGGCGATACAGCCTATCGTCCGATGGCTCCAAACTATGATCAATCGACNGCGTTCCAAGCCGCNCTTGACCTTGTCCTCAAGGGTGTNGAGCAGCCCAGTGGATATACTGAGCCGGTTTTNCANCGTCGTCGTCTTGAGCTGAAACAAAGCATCTAACGAGGCTTGACAGACCCTCTGGGAAACGCATATTACTTTCGGTAACTGCGTTGTACCGGAGGGCTCCTGTGTTCAGATTCATACTCATTGCGTTAACCTGCCTGACTCCCTTGTCTGCACACACTGCAGAGACGCCTGAACCTGTCCAAGAAGTGACCAATTTCGATTCTTTCGAACTGCCTGAGTGGTTCAAGGTCAGCTTCCTCGATTTATCAGAGGACAACCTTGAGGCGACCGAAGACAACAAACATCTCGTTGTTTTTTTCTGGCAGGAATTCTGCGCCTACTGCAAGAACACGATCGAAAAGAATCTGACCCAACAATCCATCCGCCAGATGTTCGATGCACATTTCGATGTGGTAGCACTCAATATATGGGGAGACCGTGAGGTATATGGTCTCGATGGTGAAGAAACCACAGAAAAAGAGATTGCTCGCTCACTGAATGTTCAATTCACCCCAACAATCATTTTCTTTAATGCCGAAGGTCAGCCGGTGCTGCGACTAAATGGGCATGTGTCACCACCAGAAATGCAGATGGCGCTCAATTATGTGCAGACCAAAACTTATGAATCACAAACTATTTTTGAGTATCTCGCAGCGAATCAACCTCAAGCTGTCAACACTCAACTCAATACCCAACCATTTATCGACAACGGAACGAATCTCGATACCGTAGGTCAACCCAAAGCAATCCTTTTCGAACAAACCAACTGCCCAGACTGCGATACTTTCCATCGGTGTGTCCTGTCACTCGATTCTGTCCGTGACCGATTCAAGCGATTCCAGACGGTACAGCTCGACATGTGGTCGAGTACCCCAGTCACAGCACCATCGGGGCAAACAACAACGGCCCACGATCTTGCCCGAGAAATGAATATTATCTACGCACCGAGCCTGGTGCTATTTGACTCAAATGGTTCAGAAATGATTCGTGTTGAATCACAACTCAGAAGCTTTCATACAGAAGCGGTCCTCGAGTATATCGCTGATGGCATCTATCAACGTGAACCAAATTTCCAGCGTTATATCGAAGAGCGTGGCGACATCATTCGAGCCAAAGTCGAGCAAGGCAAAACAACAAATACGCGAGATATTTGCCCCGAACTCTACGAGTAACAATCATTTCCTACCGTGTGTATACTATTTGGCTGCGGCAGGGGCGCATGAGCTGAGAAGAACCCTTTGAACCTGATCCGGTTAGTACCGGTGTAGGGAGCCTGAGACCAACAGACACTTCTCTGGTTGACCTTCTGCACGCAACTCAATCAATGATCAGGAGTCAACGCCATGCAACGCAGATATATTCTTCAATCCATCTGTTTGAGCCTATGGGTCGCCATGAGCTCAGCACCAAAAGCTGCCACCGAGGAAGTCACCGTACTACTGGATTGGTTTATCAACCCAGATCACGCACCACTGATAGTGGCAGAGCAAGAAGGTCTTTTTGAAAACGCNGGCCTCANAGTCAACCTNGTCGAACCCGCAGATCCATCACTCCCACCAAAGCTNGCGGCAGCAAAAAAAGCAGANCTNGCGATTAGCTACCAACCGTCACTCATGGTCGANCTCAATAATTCATTACCGTTGATGCGCGTCGGTACAATCGTCAACCGTCCGTTGAATTCACTCGTCGNATTGGCAGATTCCGATATTCATTCNGTCAANGACTTNAAAGGAAAAACTGTCGGTTTTTCCGTTGGTGGATTTGAAGATGCTGTCCTTGGCGCAATGCTCGAAACTCACGGATTAACGCTAGACCACGTCGAACTGGTGAATGTGAATTTTGCGTTATCACCCTCTCTGTATGCAGGACAAGTCGATGCCGTTATTGGCGCTTTCAGGAATTTTGAGTTGAACCAGATGGATATCGATGGCCGCCCTGGAAGAGCGTTCTATCCCGAAGAGCATGGTGTTCCAGCCTATGAAGAGCTGATTTTTGTAACCCATCCGGATTTTGCAGGTACNGCAAAGATCGAACGCTTCCTTGACGTGATGGATCAGGCAACACNACTCATTCTTCAATCACCNGATGNAATGTATCAGTCGTTTACTAGCTACCGNCCGGCNGATCTCGATAACGAATTGAATCGCCGTGCATGGACGGACACCCTTCCCAANCTNGCNNGTGANACCCGNCANACAGATGTNNNTNNGTGGGAGCGGTTTGCTCAGTTTATGACACAGCGCGGACTCATCCGAAATNCACCACCCNCCAAAACCTATCTCTTTCAATCAGGAGCTCAATGAACGAAGTCTTGAACATCCTAGCCCCAGTACTTGCTCTGGGGCTGATTGGCTACTCCGCAACACGATTTAAGTTTTTTTTGAGTTCACATCGTGACGGATTATCCAAGTACGTTTTCGACTTCGCGGTACCAATGCTCCTATTTTCAGCGGTTGTCGAACTCGAGGTACCCGTAGAATCAGCGACAAATTTCTTCGCCAGTTACTACATTCCACTGTTCGTTATGTTTATGCTCGGCTTACTGATCAGTTGGCTCATTTTAAAGCGGCCGGTGGTCGAGGCAATGATCATCGGACTCGGATCATGTTTCTCGAACACCGTCTTACTCGGTGTCCCAATCATTCCCCGTGCTCTGGGGGAAGAGGCACTTTTTCCCCTCTTCCTACTCATTTCAGTTCACGGAATCATAATATTCACCGCGGTAACGACCGCGATTGAGATCGCAAAAGGACGCGATGCAGGTCTCATCAAATTACCTAAACAGGTACTAGGTGGGCTAATAGGAAACCCATTGATCGTCGGACTGGGNCTCGGATTTCTGTGGAGGCTGACCGGGCTAGGAATNCACCCAATCGCCGCCGATCTTTTTCACCTCGTGACGACGAGCATCACGCCAGCTGCACTTTTTGTGCTGGGTAGCTCTCTTGCGAGTTACTCGATTTCAGGTTCTATAGGCCCCGCCCTGCTGGTCACCATTTTAAAAAATACGCTGCACCCACTGGCGGTATTTTTACTTGGGTCTTGGCTTGGCCTCGAAATTTTATGGTTATCCGTCGCAACAATGCTGGCTGCGATGCCAACCGGGATTAATATGTACCTATTTGCAAGTCGATATCAGGTATCACCACCGATAGCANCAACAAGCATATTTATCTCAACCGTCTCATCGATGATCACGATCTCAATCGTGATTACTCTTTTTTAAAAAACATCTAAGGNTCGATCAGAATCGCTCGGAAATCATTCACATTAGTGCCAGTTGGCCCGGGGATGACTGATTGACCCAGTGTCTGAAAGAACGTATGTGCATCTTGACGCTTCAGGGCATCGCGATGGTCAAGATTCGCATCTCTCATCCGAGCGAGTGTCTGATCATCAATCACCGCGCCGGCAATCTCAGCAGCGCCGTCGANACCATCGGTATCACATGCGATCGCTGAGATCCCTCGAGCACCATCGAGTGCATCAAGTAATGCCAGCGCAAAATGCGCATTAGGTCCACCCACACCACTGCCAGTTACCTTGACGGTTGTTTCACCTCCAGACAGCAAGCAAAGAGGTTTTGCAAGTGTTCGATTGCGCCGTTGCCATAAAGCTGTTTCAGCCATAACGCGAGCAACAGTCTCTGAATCACCTTCAATGGAGTCACCAAGTACCCAGCATTCCACNCCCTGTGATTCGAGAAATTCTTGCGCGGCCTTCAATGACTGTGAGGGTGCAGCAACNATCTGAGTCGATACACGTTCAAAACACAGNGAGTCAGGGTGTGGTGTTGCATTATTTTGATCGGATAACCACGGTGTTAATTCGTCGAGAANGTCGATATTGTGTCGCATTAACACANCGATTGCATCNGCTTGATTAGTATATGCCGGTACCGTTGGGCCAGACGCGATAAACTCAACTCGGTCTCCAGGAACATCGGACACCAAGAAGTTCAGTATAGTGCCGCAACAGGCCTCANCNAGTCGCCCNCCCTTCACNANNGACAACTGTTTACGNACGGTNTTTAACTCAGAAATCGTCGCNCCCGACGCNAGTAATGCGCGATGCGTCCGCATCTTCAGTTCTGGANCCATNGTGGGAAGCGGCGCAGACATNAGTGCCGACCCNCCACCTGAAATTAAACANATCANNCGATCNTTGGGTCCAAGCGATCGNGCAAGCGTTAAAGCNTCTTCAGCNNCACGCAAGCTGCCNCCATCNGGAACGGGATGTGATGCCTCAATGACCTGCAGGCTGGTATTAACTTCGTGACCCCGCGGAAGGATACACAATCCCTCAATGTCACCAAGGCACTGTTGAGCGACCCGCGCATGCTGCGATGCTGCTTTCCCAACAACCAGAAATACGGTATTCCCGGCAATTGGACGGAGATTGTTTAGATGAGGAATCAAACAGGTTGCCTGGGCGGCTTCTAAAGCCTGATCAAACGCTGACCGGAGGATTTCCTGAGAATTCAGTGGGTGTCCTCCATCGCTGACTCAACGGTCTCAGTAATCTTTTNACACAAAATACCAATCGCTAAGGCACCGAATACCATCGCACCAATATATGACGACGTTGACTGCAGGGGTGGTAGCAGAGCTGTAAGAACAATTGTGAAGATGGCAGTTAACACAATGACCGCTCCGGCGATCCAGTCTTTCGACATGCCGATCCAGAGTGATTTAAAAACGTAAAGCCCAACCANCATTCCCGATGCATATACAACGAGAGTGAACGACGCCTCGATGGATAAAAATGGTGACAACTCAAACACGCGAAGGCTAGCCCAAGGCACGCGATCTCTTAGTTCGGTGACCGCATGGACTAGAATGCCAGTGCGAGGATCGTCATCGCCATCNCGATCAACATCAATGCAAAACCGGTNTCACCGTGAGTCAGTTCTTTCAANANTTTCATGNGCTTCCTCCTNAGAGNCATNNTTATANCAAATTTTTAAACAAAAATTCAGTCATTCGAAGATTTTTGAAGCACCAAATCGCTTGCATCGATCCTCGTCTAACACATCAGAAAGCTAAAGCTCTACAAGGAAAAAAAGGCCCGGTTATTCGGGCCTTCCACCATCANGATTGATTTTCAATAAGCTTCCCTGTCTCAATCGAGATTGACCTTGGCTTCAGAGCCTCTGGCAATTCACGATACAGCTCGATATGAAGTAATCCATGTTCAAGGCGCGCACCTTTAACAANGACATNGTCTGCCAGCTGAAATTTCCGTTCGAAACTCCGCGTTGCGATGCCTCGNTGNAAAAACNGACGGTCNTCTTCCGACNCCGCTTNTTCACCAGANANGGTCAGCTCNTTTTGCTTCGACTCGATTGATATCTCATCGTCGGTGAAGCCAGCCACTGCCATCGTAATCTGATATTCATCTTCCGCTGTCACTTCAATATTATAGGGAGGGTAGCCCGCGCTCTCGAGACGATTTGCGTTCTCAAGCATTCCTGCGAGTCGGTCAAACCCAATTGCTGTACGATACAAGGGTGAAAGGTCTACTGTCATGTGATCCTCCTAAAGCGATCAAATTGTGTGCTCTTCTTTACGACTGAGCGGTTTTATTTCGAGGCCCATTAAGGCGCCTTAGATAAAAGTTGTAGTTCAAAATGAATTTTTCAAGGAGTTGGGTTTAAACGAATTTCTCGTCGTTTGCCTGTCAAGAAATAAAGAAGGGGCACAACAAATAGGGTAAGGACTGAACTAAATCCAAGCCCCCAAACAATCGCAGTTGCCACTGGGCCCCAAATCAATGAGGACCCTCCAAGGCCAGCTGCCAGAGAAAATAATCCGGCAATAGTTGTCATTACAGTTATCACAATCGGAACTACACGACGTCTGCCCGCATACACCGTTGCATGCTTTAAACTCATTCCAGCAATCAATCTATCGTTCGCGGCACTGATTAATACGATTGCGGAATTCACAGCAATACCGGAAAGGGCCACCACGCCATATAGCGTGTACAAAGACAGCGGATTGCCGGTGACAAACAGTCCGAGGACAACCCCCGTAAACGCCAATGGAACCGTCACGAGAATGAGTAGAGGCTGGCCATAACTCTTGAATTGAGTTCCAAGAATCAGATACATCACACCCAACCCGAATAGGAAAAGAATCCCGATCGAATCGAGACTTTCTTGGATGTCATCAAGCTCTCCAGAAAAGTCGAGATCGACGTTCGGATAAGCGGCCTGTCGCTGGGCCCAAACAGCCATCACTGCCTGATTCGCTGTCACAGTATCTGTCATTTCAGAATCAATATCTGCTTCGACCGTAATCGTGCGCCTGAAGTTATAGTGGCGAATCGTTCCAAGCGCAGGAGAGCGGTCGACCTCGACTAATTCACTGAGCGAAATCATATCTCCAGTCGTAGTCGGCAGTTGTACACCCAAAAGCCCTGTCGGCGACGACAATTGACCATCTGAAGCAACCACCCGAATGTCAACAGTCTCACCCTGATCTTGTACTGACTCGACCACCTCTCCATCGACAAGAATTCGAATATTTCGAGCAATATCGGCTGGTATGAGACCTGAGCGTGCGACTTGATCAGGATCTAAGGTCAGTTGCAAAGCAAATCGTCCATCCTGCGCATCGTCAGTAATATCTTTAATACCAGTTGTGTTCTGAAGAACATCTCGAATTTCATTAGCCGCGGCACGTAGTTCTGAAAACTCCGATCCACGAACTTTTATCGAAATTGGTTTGGCAGCAGGTGGCCCACCTGCTAGCTCAAGGAACGTGACCCTCGATGGGCCAGGGACGGCGCTGACTGCATCACGCATATCGTCCACGATATCTGATACATCACGACCTTCAGGCTGTAAACCGACCAACACCTGACCACGGTGACTACCTCTCAAAGGCTCGGTTTCAGTGAATTGCTGCCCCGCATATGCGACTATGCCTCGCGCTTCACCCTCGATCAGCTCAGCTGAAACGACCCGTTCAATCGCCAGTGTTAAATCGAGGGTTCGCTCAAGCTGCGTTCCAGGCTCTGTTTCAACGTTGACGTAAAATACGCGAATCGGATCAGAAGCAAAGAAATCAGCGCGTATCTGACCGCTCGCTAGTAAGCCCACGGCCCCGACGCAAGCGGAGATCGATATCAAAAGCGTCATAATCGGTTGTCGTAATGCTCGAATCAACAGACGCGTATACATCCGACGGATGCCGCGATTCAGGCGCGTTCTGAATCGCTGCATTCTCCCACGATGATTCAGCCACATTCCTGAACCAAGTACATGACCTGGGAGCATCCAAAATGCTTCGACCAGACTAATGATTAAGGCAATCGAAACAACCAAGGGGATTACCATCATAAATTTCCCTAAGATACCCGGAAGAAGCATCAACGGCATGAAGGCAGCGACAGTGGTCAAGACCGCTGCAGTCACTGGTGCGGCGGTCTCAGTCAAAGCGTCTACAATTGGATCGATTCCGGTCAGACCACGCTCGATTCGATAATAAATTGCTTCGACGACGACAACAGCATCGTCTACAAGCATTCCGAGCGATATCACAACACCCAATAACACCGTGACATTCAGTGTTTGATCCATCCCCTGAAGAATCCAGAATGTTCCCGCCAGGATGAATGGAATACCGATCGCAGTGAGTGTTGCAATCTTGAATCCCAAAAATATCCAAGCCACACCCAAGACCAGCATCAACCCGATCAAGGCGTTGTTCTGCATTATGCTGAGCGCTTTACGAGTGGGAATCGTCTGATCATCGATCAATACAAGCTGCGTCCCAGTCACTGCCTCTAATTCGTTGCGCGTCTCAATGTACTCTTTCACCTCATCGACAAGCTCGAGGGTATTTGCACCCTCAGCTTTCATTACCGCCAGTAAGACAGATGGTTTGCCATCATAGCGAACCAGCTCTAACCGCTCTGCTTGCGTTCGGGTTACTCGAGCAATGTCACCAATCCGCACGCTACCGTCGCGACCCAAAATCGGAAATCGGTTGAGATCAAATGCATCGGTCGATTTTCCTTTGAGGCGCACCAACCAACTTGAGCCAGCGACATCGAGCTCACCTGCGGCTAAATCTTGAAAGTAGGTTTGTACTGTCGCAGCGATATCTGTGGGAGATAATCCCAGTGCTGCAATTCGTGTGGCATCAAACTCGATGCGTATCTCGGGATCGGCCATACCTTGCGTATCAATTCGATCAATCCGCTCTCGTCGTTCCAGCACTTTCTCAATGAGGACCGCTTGTTCTCGGAGGCTCTCGTCATCACCCGACCCAACCAAAGCAAGTGTTGCTGCTGGGAATGCGTTGGATGATGTGATTTCGATAAAAATTGGATTAGTCGCCTCGTTGGGAAATTTCCCCTCTGCAGTGTTGACCTCGCGGCGCAAGTCACCAAGACGCCGTTCGAATACGCTCGTTTGAATGTCTTCAAACCGAACCAGAATCGATGCCAGCCCCTCTCTTGAATAGCTTGAGACAAAATCGAGATCGTCAACGCGTTGGATAGCTTCCTCGATAGGATCTGTGATTCGACTCTCAACATCTAATGCCGATGAGCCGGGCCAAGCGACTGTAATCACGATCCAATTGAAATTAATTGTCGGATCCTGTTGCCTCGGAAGAGACAAATAGGCGAGGACTCCCATCACCAAAACGAGTATGAAGGTAAGGTTTGTAAGAACTTTATTGCCGATCAATAATCGCGCAAATCCGATCATTTGCTGATCACCAGTGCATCGCCATCACGCGCCCTGAAACGTCCTTCTTTGATCAGAAGCAAAGTCGGCTCAAGATCGGAGACATCTACCGGCTGTCCAATTGTGGCCGATGATCTTTCGATGAATCGTGCTTGATTATCAACTGCTACCATCACACCGTATCTTTGATCACGTTCTACTAAATAATCAGCTGGCAGGACTGTGGATTCAGAGCGCATCGACAACACACCAGGAGAGCCTGGAGCAACTGGGATTTCTGGCTCAAATCGTAATAGGCGAGTCCCTGTTACTGTGTCCACTGCATCGCTTTCAACGATTAGGCGCACATCTATTATTTCTCGGCCAGATTCAAACACCACATCTTGTGACTTGTTGATTGTGTAATCAAAAGGCACTCGTGCATGGATATCAACGGCAACAGATACAATTTCGAGTATCGGAGCTCCGATCGACATCCGAGTACCAACGGACGCAAGTTGTTTGATCACGACTGAATCAAAAGGTGCTTTAACTTCACATTTGGATACCCGAAGCTCTGCTTCTTCTAATGCGACCCGTCTGGCATCGACTCCAATTCGTGCCTGTTGAAGCTCAGTTTCCCGAGTATCTTTTAATTCCTCACTTGCAATATTTGTCTTTGCTAATTTCGCGATCCGCGCCGACTGTCGCCCACTGAATTTGAACTGTACTTCAGCTTGTCTCAGCTCTTGAATCGCTAACTCATGACGTAAGCGGGTGTCGCGGCAATCCAGTCGAATGAGTGTCTTTCCACGAGGGACTCGATCACCTGGACGGGCATTAATCGCAGTAATTTCGGCGGATATTCCCGATGACAGAAGACTCGTTTCCAGAGGCTCCGCACTGGCTGGAAACTCAATAGTCATCCGCTTTTGAAGCTCAGATACCGGTGCAACGGTGACAAATAAATCAGCAGCGACAGCGGTGTTCAGGAAGCATAGCGCAACGACTGCGAGCAATTTGGGCTGTTTCATCGAAGCGTCTCGGTAGCAATATTGCCACATACTATGGGGAACGACGGACTCGATTCCAACTCGCTCCATCGAATCGATAATCGAGGCGATCATGTAAGCGCGACGATCGACCCTGCCAGAATTCAATACGCGTCGCTCGGACAGCATATCCGCCCCAATGCTGCGGTCGTGGTACCGCATCTGGATACTCAGCCTCTAAATCACTCAATTTCGCTGTCAATACATCATGAGATTCGATGATTTGCGATTGTTGGCTTGCCCAAGCACCCAGTCGGGATCCTTTAGGACGCTCTTGAAAATAGGCGTCATTTTCGTCGTCTGTTAGCTTTTCAACTGAACCTTCGACTCGTACCTGACGTTCAAGTTGGTCCCACCAGAACACCAACGCCGCTGAGGGTGACGCGAGAAGTTGCTCACCCTTATGACTCAAATAATTCGTGTAAAACTTAAAATCGCGCCCTTCATATCCTTTCAGAAGCACAATACGTGCGTGCGGATTTCCCATGTCATCAACCGTGGCCAAAGTCATCGCGTTCGGCTCGAGCTGCGTTGTCTTTTTGGCGTCACTCAACCACGCTTCGAACAATACAATTGGATCCTCCCCAGCGTCGTCTTCAAGTAACTGACCCACCTGATAATCTCTACGCAGTTGTTTTAAATCACGACTCATCAAATAACTCCAACACCTGACTGATACGTTCAACACGACACACTTCAATACCGCTCACTGGCTGCTTGGGCGCATTCGCGGACGGCACGATAGCCCTCTGAAATCCATGTTTTGCTGCCTCACGAATTCGCTCCTGACCGGATGCAACTGGCCGGACTTCCCCGGATAACCCGACTTCGCCAAAAATGACCCAGTCCTTGGAGATTGTTTTGCCACGAAAACTCGACACACAGGCTAACAGTAATCCGAGGTCAGCTCCCGTTTCTGTGACCTTGACACCACCTACCGCGTTGACGAATACATCTTGATCGCCCAATTGGACATGGCCATGACGATGCAAAATGGCCAGCAACATTGCAAGGCGCTGCCCGTCAAGACCGACAGCAACCCGCTTCGGAGAACCACCTAAACTACCGTCAACAAGCGCCTGGACTTCGACCAATAGAGGCCGAGTACCCTCCCACGTACAAATCACCGAAGAACCCGGGGCCACATTTTCTGGTCGACTTAAAAAGATTGCAGATGGATTTTTCACTTCGCGTAGACCGGTTTCAGTCATTGCAAAAACACCCAGCTCACCCACTGAGCCGAAGCGGTTTTTGTGAGCACGTAGTGTCCTAAATCGCCCACCACTGTCTCCCTCAAGCAGAAGCGACGCATCAATGATGTGCTCGAGTACTTTCGGACCAGCCAATGCGCCTTCTTTGGTAACGTGACCAACCAAGAGAACGATGACTCCTGTTGCTTTAGCAAGACGCGTTAACCGCGCCGCGGACTCTCGAACCTGACCGACACTACCGGGTGCACCAGAGAGCGATTCAACTTGCATGACTTGGACCGAATCAGCGACGACTAGAGCCGGTTTGACCTGTTCGACCATTGCGGCAATGGCTTCCACTCGAGTTTCGGATACGCATTCAAGATGCTCACCACTCAACCCCAAACGTTTTGCGCGCAATGCAATCTGTTCTAACGATTCTTCCCCTGTGACATAGAGACATGGCTTTTGTGCTGACAGTAGCGTCGTGACTTGCAGCAATAGCGTACTTTTTCCGGCGCCGGGAGCTCCACCCAGTAAAATCACAGACCCTGGAACAAAACCTCCCCCAAGGACTCTGTCAAACTCAGAGTACCCCGAGCCAAGTCGAGAAAGCCGCTCTGGCTTAATAGCAGACAATTTTGAACGCTCAGGAATGGCTCCTGCATACCCACTAGGACGACCCTTGGCAGGCTCAGGCACCTGAACTGATTCAACGAGCGTATTCCATGCCTGACATCCGGGGCACTGGCCAACCCATTGCGATGAGGTTGCGCCGCATTCTTGGCATTGGTAGATGGATTTGACTTTGGCCACACTGGTCTCCTGTTCGGTACAGGATAGACCAGATTTCAGCCGACAGCGCGTTCTGAGCGACTTGGTTTCAAATGTTTGAACTTGCGCTGGGTTCGACCAGCCAGCTGGACACTCTCACCGAGTACCTCAAGTACAATTTGACAGACCAACCGATTGGTAAAGCCTGCCATTGTTGCACTCGAAGAATCCAACACCAGGTCAATCGTTCGGTGGCACGCTCGTGCCAATGGAGAGCCTGTTGGTGCGATCGCGATTAAACGCGCACTCCGTTCATCGGCAAGCGTTGCTGACTGTACCATTGGCGCAGTCTCTCCGTTCGTACAAAGAAATAAGAAGAGATCATCTGATGAAGCCGTATTTGCCGTTAATTCTTGGATCACCGCATCAGTATGAACAACAACGGCGATAGGGGCTCCGATAAAGAGATCTTGAGCTCCTCGAGCCAACCCTGATGTCGGACCCAACCCGTAAATCAGTAATCGTCTGCAATCCAGGATTTCGCCAACAACTCCAAGGAGATCTTGTTCGGGTAATCGTGTTCGTGCACGGTTAATGCGGGACATGGCAGTCTCAAACATTTTATCGGCCAATTGTAGACTGGAGTCATTATCGTCGAGACCACGAACCTGAAAGCTCGCCGGATTCGCCAATGTCTGAGCCAACCTCAACTTAAAATCAGGAAACCCACGACACCCGAGTGACCGGCAGAATCGATTCACGGTGGGCTCAGATACCCCCGCTGCCACAGCCAGACGAGCGATACTCAGATGCACGGAATGCTCGGGATCGGCGAGAATAGTCTCAGCGACAGCCCGCTCAGATCTACTGAGATTCGAAAGCGATGCGCGAACTTGATCAATCATTGTGTCGCTCCTTTGTAATTCTTCACATATTATTGAGCACACTCATTGCCGAACTCCGTTCGACTTATTAGGAGAATAAACAATGTTCAATCGTAGGACAATCTTATTCGCGATTTTCATGTATCTTAGCGCCCTGACCGCCCATGCAAATGGCTTAACAGATCTGAAAGATCAACCATTTGAAATTAAGGGTCCGGCGGTGGTGAACTTCTGGGCCACTTGGTGTGCACCCTGTATTAAGGAGCTACCTGATCTCGAAATACTTGGTCAAAAATTAGGCTCTGAGGCGACTGTGTATCTGGTTAATTTTGGAGAAACCACCAAAACGATTGACACTTTCAAAGCAAAAAAACCTGAGCTGTTTGGGGAGTATACTGTACTTCTAAAAGATGCCACGATGTCCGGGCTCAAAGTCTATGGTCTTCGCGGCGTTCCAACAACTGTTCTCATTAACGCATCGGGTGAAACAGTCGAGAGTATCCAAGGAATGAAAGA
>PAFS01000048.1 GCA_002705325.1 Gammaproteobacteria bacterium
TCCCGCAGTTAAATGTCCTGAGCATCTCTTCGGTACCCACATCACCCTGCGCTTCAAGCCACTTAAAAATCGCCGGACGGGTCCAGCGATCGAGATCGATATGCGCAGTTAAATGATCGCCAAAAGATCGTGGGAGATTCTCCTGAAACCCACCGCCGGTGATATGACCAGCACCGGTCACATGACCGGTTGCCATCGCTTTCAGCACAGATTTGACATAAATCCGAGTCGGTTGCATGACTGCGTCAAGTACTGTCGAATCCGGAGTGACCTGTTCGGTTTCAGGATTGATCGCTGCATGCGCAATAATTTTTCGAATCAACGAGTAGCCATTACTGTGAGGACCTGAGGAGGGCAGTCCAATGATGACATCGCCCACGTTGACTCCATTGCCATTGAGAATTTGAGATTCTTCGGCTACCCCAACACAAAAGCCAGCCAGATCGTAGTCACCATGTTGGTACATGCCCGGCATTTCCGCTGTTTCTCCGCCCGCGAGAGCGCAACCGGAGAGTTCGCATCCGTGAGCAATTGATGCGATTACTGTTTCGGCAACATCGACATCGAGCAGGCCAGTTGCGTAGTAGTCGAGAAAAAATAATGGTTCGGCGTTCGCGACAATTAGGTCATTGACACACATTGCAACGAGATCTTCTCCGATTTGGCGATGTCGCTGATAATCGATTGCTAATTTCAATTTCGTCCCGACACCATCTGTCCCCGAGACAAGTACTGGATTTTGATAGCCTTCGGGGATCTTGAACAATGCTCCAAACCCACCAAGGGCACCGAGAGATTCTTTGCGAGCAGTTCGTTTTGCGTGTGGTTTGATGCGTTCGACGAGAGCGTTTCCTGCATCAATATCAACACCAGCGTCTCGATATGAGAGACCTACCTGATGATCTTGACTCATTGACTTTATAGCTTCCTGCGTGAATGGTTGCAGAAGTGTATCATTTGCCGACTAACCAGAACCAATGTGAGATTTCATGACAGCACGATTTTTTTTCGTCATCACATGTTTGCTCTCGTCGACAGTCAAGGCGCTCGAATATCGGATCGAGGTCGAAGAGCCTTCGTTATTTAATGTCGAAGAGGCAATCGTGAATACCATTCATGGAGCCGCTGAGCGGTTGACAGGAATTCCTGAAGCACAGATAGTCAGCTCCACACCTGATCTTTTCAGTTTGTCCGAGGCGTTAGTCAACTCCTACGGCTATGATGGCGATACATTAATCGTCGATATTGATGTTGATGGATTGAAAAGTCGTCTTGAGACGGCAGGTATTGCTCTGTGGGAATCTGAGCGCCCTGAGTTCCTCATTTGGGCGACTGAGGAACGCGGCCTCGAGCGCTTGATGGTGGGTCAGGAATCTAATCTGATCATCGATCGACTGATGGCCGCAAGTGAGCGTTTTGGCGTACCGATGCAGCGTCCCCTGATGGATCTTGAAGATACGTTGGCGCTGTCTCCTGCGGAGATTTGGGGTGAGTTCGCTGGTGCAGTGACGAATGCCTCTGCGCGATACGGTATCGCGAATATCTTGGTAATTGGTGATCGGCCAGAGCGGCAAATGTTGAAATATTGGTTATTCGAATCCAATGGTGAGTATCGTGCTGGAGAGATTACTGGTGTTGACGCGGATGCACGAGCATATGCGCTGATTGAAGTGATAATGCAGTACGCCAGATCGATTTCGGAAACCATGGAACCTTTGCAAGTTGCTATGGTGGAGAAGCGTGAGTCACTCACATCCTTCAGACCACGTGAAGACAATGTCGCAGGACAATGGACGGTGAGGGTCGAATATCGTGACGTGATTCGTTTGATGGATTTGATGGATCATCTTGAAGCATCCGAAGGGGTGACCATCGAAGCCACAGAGATTCGGTCCACAGAGGCGTCAATGGTATTGAATACCGGCTTGTCACTGGGTGCTACCGATGACTTGGTATCGTCTTTCGAGTCGATACAATTTATTTCGCCTTTGGTTTATTCGTTGAAGTGACNCAANACAAACAACCGATCCAAGAGATCTTGAGTCTCGAGCGACCNGCAGGATACTCGTTGGANTGCTGGGTCGAAACCAAGCAACATCAGATGATCNTATCCCATGTCGATGATTCGCTTCATGGTCGCTCCGACGAGCTTTGGNTGTATGGCGCTCCAGGGGTNGGTAAAACGCATTTAGGCCTCGTGATCGCTGAGCGATTTCGGTTTGACTACTANGACTGTGGNGAGATCAATCCGGAAACNGTTCCTGAATTATTCGAGCATCTTGATGTGCAANGNGGGGTTATTCTCGATCGTGTCGATCGGTGGTTGAATCACTCGGCATCAGAATCAGCATTATTCTCTTGGTGGAAGCGAAAAGAGAATGGACTGGTTCTGATTTCTGAGACCTCACCTCGAGCAGATGGATTCATCACGCTACCTGATTTAGCGAGCCGAGCACATGCAGCGATGATATTACCCNTAGATGGCTTGGGTGATGAGGGCATCCGACATCTCNTNCAGTGCCAACTTCAACGCCTTGGAATTGAGTTGGCGCCGGAAGTCATTCGGTTTTTAAGTCCCAGGCTTCCGAGGAATCCATCCAAATTGATGGATTTGCTTGCTGTGATGGATCAAGAGAGCTTGCGCGATCAGCNAAAAATCACCGTTCCTTGGCTGAAACAGCGACTTTTACGCTTGTCATAAAATACTGACATTATTTTCAGTATTTTCTGCTGACAGAGCGCTCGAACATCGTTACTCTACAGACATAGGTCACATACACGAGAAGGGTATTTCAATGGATGACAATCGTCGTAAAGCGCTTGATGCAGCCTTAAGTCAGATCGAACGACAGTTTGGTAAAGGTGCGGTAATGCGCATGGGGGACGCGCCTCGCGAATCGATTCCAGCGATTTCAACAGGGTCGTTAGGACTCGACATCGCACTTGGCATCGGCGGTCTTCCAAAAGGTCGAATTGTCGAAATCTATGGACCCGAGTCCTCGGGTAAAACGACGCTGACATTACAAACGATCGCAGAGTGTCAAAAAGCCGGTGGTACAGCAGCATTTATTGACGCCGAACACGCACTAGACCCTATATATGCGGGTAAATTAGGCATCAATGTGGATGATCTCCTCGTGTCTCAGCCCGATACGGGTGAGCAGGCGTTGGAGATTGCTGACATGCTCGTACGCTCGGGTAGCGTTGATATCTTGGTGGTTGACTCGGTTGCGGCTTTGACGCCGAGAGCTGAGATCGAAGGGGATATGGGTGATACGCACGTTGGCCTGCAGGCTCGACTCATGAGTCAGGCACTTCGGAAAATCACAGGTAATATCAAACGGTCGAATTGTCTTGTGATCTTCATCAACCAGATTCGCATGAAGATCGGTGTGATGTTTGGTAACCCTGAAACCACAACCGGTGGTAATGCGCTGAAATTTTACAGTTCGGTGCGTTTGGATATCCGGCGCATTGGTAGCGTGAAGCAAGGCGACGAGGTCGTTGGTAACGAAACTCGCGTCAAAGTGGTGAAGAACAAAGTATCGCCACCATTCCGTCAAGCTGAGTTCCAGGTCATGTATGGACACGGCATCTACCACATGGGGGAGGTGCTGGATCTCGGTGTGCAAGAAGGCTTGGTTGAAAAGTCTGGAGCCTGGTATTCCTATAGTGGTCAGCGAATTGGCCAAGGGAAAGCAAATGCGGCTCAGTTCCTCGATGAAAATCGCGTAATGGCCGATGAAATCGAAAATATGCTCAGAGATCGGTTGCTTGCTTCTCCAGTGTCTGCTGAAGACACTCCAGAGGATGTTACTGAGACACCACCTGAGGAGTAACCGTCCGACTATGGTATTTGCCGCGTGGGAGCGACTCTAATCGGAGATCCCTTTTTTTGGGGTCTTGCATTTATCGGACTCATTATCGTTGGTGTTTCCAAAGGCGGATTTGGCGGTGGTCTTGGAGTCGTCGGTGTGCCTTTNCTCGCGGNAGCGATCCNGGTCAATCAAGCGGCAGCGATCATNTTGCCTTGCTTGATCATAATGGATCTNGCAGGTATCTNCGGCTGGCGNGGACAATNGTGTTGGGAGCAACTCAAGCGNTTGTTACCGGCNGCGGGTGTTGGTGTTTGCTTCGGCGCACTCAGTTTTCATTTGCTATCAGACAACGCGCTTCGCATCATGATCGGGCTGATTGGTCTTGGGTTTGGAATGCNNTGGTGGGTTCAGCACCTGGGATTCATNCAATCAGTCGGGCAGGAAGTGCCTGGAGCCTGGCATACTCGCTGCTGGAGCATGATTGCTGGATTTACCAGTTTTAGTGTGCACGCANGTGGACCGCCACTTCAGATTGCGTTGCTCCCTCAAAAGCTTGATCCCAAGATTTATGCGGCTACAACGGTGGTATTCTTTACTTTCGTTAATTTGATCAAAGTATTTCCATATTACTGGTTAGACCAGTTTACCCAAGAAGTTTTGTGGACCGCTCTGATTCTTGCCCCANTTGGANCCTTNGCAGTTCGACTCGGAATCCTNCTTNACNAAAAGGTTTCAGCACTTTGGTTTTATCGCGTTTGTTACTTCGGTTTGGTGATATCGAGCCTACGACTCCTCNTTATTGGTATGACCACTTAGTCGAATCGTTACCACTCGCTTGTGATAGTATCCAAAANANATTTNATCCAATTGTCGANCCAAAAAGGTGATTCCATGGAAACCGGGCAATTAGTCGCAGCATTGGCGGCTGGTGTTCAATCTGAGCGCGTTTTATTCCGAGAGCAAGATATCGCTCCATACGAGTGCGATGGGCTAACGATGTTTAAAGCAAAGCCTAAGGTGGTGGTGCTCCCCGAGACTCGAGATGAAGTGTGTCATGTTCTCAAAACCTGTAAATCACTGGGCGTACCTGTGGTTGCACGTGGCGCTGGGACCGGTTTATCTGGAGGTGCCTTACCGCATGCCGATGGGGTTTTATTGTTGATGTCCAAGTTCAGCAAGATTCTAGAAATTGANGAAAATGCANGGATTGCCCGTGTTGAACCGGGGGTCCGCAATCTCGCAATCTCAGAAGCTGTCAGTCACCTCGATCTCTACTATGCACCCGACCCATCCTCACAAATCGCATGTTCGATCGGTGGGAACATCGCTGAAAATTCGGGTGGTGTTCATTGCCTCAAATACGGTTTAACCGTTCACAACGTGTTGTCAGTGACGATTGCGCTTGATGATGGTTCTATCGTGACCGTTGGTTCAGATGCGCTGGATTCTCCTGGGTACGATCTGCTGGCACTGACCATCGGGAGCGAGGGTTTACTGGCAGTTGTTTTAGAAATTACCGTTCGGTTACTTCCGAAACCTGAAGAAATGCGAGTCGTCATGGCNGCTTTTGATGATGTGACCAAGGCCGGAGACTCTGTCGGGAACATTATTGCAGCTGGAATTATTCCCGCTGGGCTTGAGATGATGGATGGCCCCGCGGTCGCTGCTGTTGAGGATTTCGTGAAAGCTGGCTATCCACTCGACGCCGAAGCAATGCTACTGTGTGAAGTCGATGGGACCAAAGCAGAAGTAGCCGATGAGCTGGCGCGGGTNGAGGCGATTTTGCAGGAATCAGGCGCGACCATGCTTCGCATNGCGAGCAATGAGGAAGANCGGCTTTTGTTCTGGAAAGGTCGNAAAAGTGCGTTCCCAGCTGTCGGTCGAATTTCACCAGACTACTATTGCATGGATGGGACGATCCCACGGAAACATCTGTCGCTTGTATTAAGGCGGATGCGTGAAATGTCAGAACGCTACGGATTGCGTTGTGCCAATGTGTTCCATGCGGGTGATGGAAACCTGCATCCGTTAATCCTTTTCGACGCAAACAACCCGGCTGAAGTGAAGCGCGCCCAGGATTTCGGAGCTGAGATCCTTGAGCTGTCTGTTGAAGTCGGTGGAACGATCACTGGCGAGCACGGCGTTGGAGTCGAGAAGATCAATGAGATGTGTGTTCAGTTTTCGTCAGATGAACTCACGCAGTTCCACTCGATGAAAGCTGCGTTTGATCCAACGGGAATCCTAAACCCCGGGAAAGCAGTGCCAACACTCAGTCGCTGCGCGGAGTTCGGAAAAATGCATATTCACCACGGGCAAATGCCTCATCCCGAATTGGAACGATTCTAATGCCCATAGTTGATACATTGTGCGAATGCCTCACAGCGGGAGAGCCAGTCGCTGTTATTGGTGGTAATACCAAGTCTTTCTTGGCGGGCCGTTTGACGGACGAGCCTGTGTCGATGAGAGACCACGCGGGTATCGTCAATTACGAGCCAACCGAACTTGTATTGACCGCAAAGAGCGGAACAACACTTCACGAGATCGAGTCATGTTTACGTGATGCACGCCAAATGCTTCCGTTTGAACCGCCTCGTCTCGGGGAGTCATCGACAATTGGTGGTGTGATGGCTTCAGGGCTATCCGGACCGCGACGGATGCATCTCGGTAGTGCGCGTGACTGTGTGTTAGGTGTTCGTTTGATTAATGGTCTCGGCCAACATCTTAGGTTCGGCGGAGAGGTGATGAAAAATGTTGCTGGATATGACTTGTCTCGTTTATCAGTTGGCGCATTTGGAACTCTGGGAGTTTTGACCGAGATTTCTGTCAAAGTCCTACCAATCCCTGAGAAAGAGCAAACCCAAAAGCTTGAATGCTCTCAAGCAGAAGCACTTGAGACNCTCATTCGGATTGGACGTCGACCATATCCAGTCTCGGCGGCCTCATGGATCAATCAGGCGCTCTACATTCGATTATCAGGTGCTGCAAGTGGCGTTGAATCAGCTGCTGCGGCGATTGGGGGTGAGGTACTTAATGCGGATGATCAGTTTTGGTCTGAGCTTCGCGATATGAGTGCCCAAGAATTTAAGTCTCCCGATCGCTGGCTTTGGCGAATTTCAGTTGCTCCGTCTACACCGACTGACGCCCTCGATGCATTTTGTTTTGACTGGGCCGGTGGACAACGTTGGATTACAGCGCCACNAGACGATTTTTCACCATTTGAACTTGCTTCGCGACTCGGCGGACATGCGATTTGTTTTGACCGCCAACGAGATGTCGGAACGGGTATGCAACCGCTTGAACCTGGAATCTTGCGATTGAATCGACGCGTCAAAGAAGCGATGGATCCCCACGGTCTGATCAATCGGGGGCGCTTATTGGAGGAGGCTACACATGCAAACGAATCTTGTTGAGCGGTATGCCAATACTGAGTATGGCCGCGAAGCTGAAGCCATTCTCCGGAAATGTGTCCACTGCGGATTCTGTACNGCGACCTGCCCGACTTATCAGTTGCTTGGCGACGAACTGGATGGGCCGCGGGGAAGAATCTATCAAATCAAAGAAATTCTTGAGGGCTCGACTCCAACTGCCTCGACACAAGGACATTTGGATCGATGTCTTACGTGCCGATCTTGCGAGACAACATGCCCCTCAGGAGTTGATTATGGTCGTCTCGCCGATATCGGTCGCAAAATTGTTGAGGACGAAGTCGGCCGGTCCTTGACCGAGACATTGATTCGAAAAGCATTGATTTTCGTCATTCCGAATCGGCCGTTGTTTGGGTTCTTGATGCGCCTTGGCCAGTTGTTTCGTCCGCTGATGCCGAGTGCGATCCGTCGCAAGATTCCACACCGTACCCCGTCAAGCAGTTGGCCACAGTCGACGCATACTCGCAAAATGCTGGTACTCGAAGCCTGTGCACAACCTTCGGCCACTCCAAATGTCAATGCAGCCGCTGCTCGCGTGCTCGATCGTCTGGGTATTCAATTGATCGCTGCAAAAGAGGCCGGTTGTTGTGGTGCGGTGGCCCATCACTTGAGTGACCATCACCGGAGTTATGATGCGGTGAAGCGGAATATTGACGCTTGGTGGCCTTTGATTGAGGAAGGTGCTGAAGCGATTGTGGTTACTGCATCAGGATGTGGCGTCATGGTTAAGGAATATGGCCATTTGTTAGCTGAGGACTCGCAGTATGCTGAAAAAGCACAGCGCGTTGCCGAACTGGCTAAAGATATTTCTGAGGTCCTGACTGGTGAGGATTTAGGTGGACTGAGAGTTCGTGAAGCGAGCACCCTTGCATTTCATTCGCCATGCACGTTACAGCATGGACAGAAGCTCAATGGTTTGACCGAAGGAGTGTTGAGAGAGCTTGGCTTTGATTTGAAACCGGTCGCTGATTCGCATTTATGTTGTGGATCAGCAGGGACGTACTCGATTCTGCAACCCGATCTCAGTAAACGACTTTTAAAAAATAAAGTCGAAGCGCTCGAGGCGACGGGTGCTCCGACAATCGCAACTGCAAATATCGGTTGTCAACTCCATCTGTCGACCGGAGCAAATACTCCGGTCAAACACTGGATCGAGTTAGTGGACGAAGTTACCGGATAAGAACAACTTTGCCGATCGCACCGCCTGATTCAAGATAGGCGTGCGCGTCGGCTACGTCTTCAAATTCGAACTGTTGTTGATCAATCAAGGGGCGCAACTCACCGTTTTCGGCCATCTCACAGAGCTTTTCAAGGCGCGGTCTGATGGTATGGCGGTTTATCGGATTTGCGACCTGGCCGACCAAGAAAACAACATGAAGCGTTAAACTTTTCGCGTGCATTGGGCCTAAATTATGTGTTGAACGTGCAGCGATATTGACGATAGTGCCGCCAAAACGCGCCGCTTCAAAACTGGCATCCAAGTTATCACCGCCGACTGTATCGAACACGATGTCATAGCCTTGACCGTCAGTGTGTTGATTGACGTAATCTTCGACTGAAAGACCACTGTAGAGAATCGTTTCAGAAGCACCAAGTTCGCGAGCGTAACCCGCTTTTTGTTCGTTACTGACTGTGGTGTGTACGATCCCACCCAAGTGTTTAGCGATCTGAATCCCAACGTGACCTACGCCACCGCCACCAGCGTGAACAAGAACTTTGTCACCAGCCTTCACTTGCGCTCGATCAGCGAGAGCAAACCAGGCTGTCAGTGACACAAGCGGCAAGGCTGCGGCCTCAACAAATGACAAATTCTTAGGTTTTTTACTAACCAACTGCGCATCGGTCAGCATTTTTTCAGCCAAAGCACCTGATGGCAGACCATGAAAACCACCTGCACAACCCCAGACCTCATCTCCAACTTGCAGGTGGTCGACGCCTGCGCCAACTGCGGTTACGATTCCAGNGACGTCGCCATGCAAGACTGCTGGAAATGGCGGTGTGGCTGGAGGGACCACGCCGGCTCGAATTTTTA
This sequence comes from Gammaproteobacteria bacterium, assembly GCA_002705325.1. The sequence goes on from PAFS01000048.1 coordinate 9,276, forward strand.
AATCAATGGGGTTGACGCTTGATGCTTTGACGTCAATCACCACTTGCCCTTCACCTACTGTGGGTTCAGGCATTTCGTGCAAAGAAAATACCTCCGGACCACCGAAGCCCGAAATAGTCATCACTTTCATTGGTTTTTCATCCAGTTTTGTTATTGCCAAGTGCTAGACTTGGACTATGGCAATCGAATCGATCGAGATCAATCTCAAAACGCAAAATTGTCGAGTTTTTGCGACCGGNGNTGTGCGTGATTATGTGTGTTCGACTGCGCTGAACGGCCCNGGTGAACANGAGGGTTCTGGATGTACGCCTNGCGGCTCTCACCGCATNCGCGCGATTGTTGGACTGGGTGAGCCTGAAAACGCAGTGTTTGTCGCCAGACGTCCGACAGGCGAGCTCTGGACCGAAGAACTGCATGATGCGTATCCCAATCGTGATTGGATTTTAGGCCGTATTTTATGGCTCTGCGGAAATGAGCCGGGTGTCAATCGAGGTGGTCGAGTCGATAGTCAACGGCGTTTTATTTACATCCACGGTACTCCGCCATCAGAGCCGATGGGAGTNCCGATGTCGCATGGATGCGTGCGGATGCGTCTTCAAGATATTTGTGAACTGGCGGACGATGTGTCGCCGGGAACCTTAGTNTCAATTGTGGAAACCTGACATGTTTGAATTACTGATTGAATCTATTCTTTCGTTACTTGAAGGCCCGTTGATGGGCATTGGTGTCTCGCCCGTTGCAGTCCTCCGTGGTGTTGAGCTTTTTGTGATTGTTTTGCTCACCGTCTTTGGATCGTATTTCGTCCGCCGATTTATTAGAACGCTGAAGACACGCGCTGAAAAAACTCAGTCTCAATGGGACGATACATTTTTCGCTGCACTTCAGGGACCTGCTCGGACATTAGTTTGGGTGGTTGGTCTGACATTGGCACTCGAGCGAGCCTCTGTTGGCCTAGACATTGAGGCGATTTTTGCTCCACTGCGTTCTGCCTTGGTGATTGCGACACTGACTTGGGCACTGATCCGATTTGTGGATCGCGTTCAGCGGCGCATGATGCATGATCCAAAGACCGATGATTTGGATCTAACGACNGTTGAAGCNATTGGTCGNTTAATTCGAATNACNGTACTGATTACNAGCGGATTNATTATNNTGCAGACGCTNGGATTTTCGGTCTCAGGTNTCCTNGCTTTTGGTGGTTTGGGCGGTATCGCANTCGGTTTCGCTGCCAAAGATTTGTTGTCCAATTTCTTTGGTGGGTTGATGATCTTTCTGGATCGNCCNTTTGGGGTAGGCGATTGGATTCGCTCACCAGATCGGGATATCGAAGGAACTGTCGAATCGTTAGGATGGCGCCTGACGACGATTCGTACATTCGATAANCGACCACTATACGTACCAAATGCAACTTTTTTGTCGATTGCAGTTGAAAACCCATCGAGAATGTCTCATCGGCGCATTTATGAAACGATCGGTGTTCGTTACGACGATGCCGATCAAATTCAGGTGGTCGTTGANCGGGTAAAGAAGATGCTCGAACAACACCCGGATATCGATTCATCACAAACGCTCATGGTGAACTTCAATCAGTTTGGTCCGAGCTCNCTTGATTTCTTTATCTATTGTTTCACCAACACCACCGTGTGGACTGAATATCATATGGTCAAAGAGGATGTGTTGTTAAAAACTTACGANTTAATTACTGAGCTTGGGGCGGAGGTTGCGTTTCCGACTCAGACATTGCATCTGCAGGTTGAGCCTGAGGTTCTGCAAGAACGATCTGCTCAGAAGCAATGACGACACCAAAGGCTGGATGATCGAGATAATGGATATCTTTTGAAGACATTTTTCGAAATTCTTTCAGGCGATACACCTCATCCAGCGAGGATCCATCAGGCGCCCGCCGTACCCCTGATCGAGTGACTCTCAGATCGGCATCAACCTCAATGAAGCGATCAATCGACCAACGCAAATAGCCATTGAGCTGAAAGTCACGACCTGCCACACCAGTAATACGGAACCAAGGGTTTGATCTTTGGTTTTTAGTCAGCGGGTGTATCCAACGTTTATGGAATAGGATTTGACCGTTGAGTTGGGTTTGGATTCGAAGCGCAGCGTTTCTTAAGATCCGACTTGAATTCGGTAATGCTTTTAGGTTCTTAAAGCNTGAATCAAGCGCAAATGACAAGTCGAAGCTCTCTGGTGGCTTCGGTTCTGTTGCTGGAAACACTTCGGTGATGGATTGGACGGGTTCGGGACGCGCGAAGACTAATACTTCAAGAGCGTAGGGTCTCACCTCCGCTTGGACAACGGACGTCATCANAGCGGCNATACAAAAACTNATGATCCGATTTGTCATGCGGTAGCAGGCCTTTTGAGTGCATCGAGTACTTCATTGACAAACCCCAAACGAGCCTCAGATCCGATCGTTTCNCGAATGATCTTCAATGCCGTTGCTCCATCGAGTTTGTACTCTTGTGGCTTTGACTGTACCAAACTAATGAGCACCATAGGATCGACTTTTGTCTTTTCCCTAAATTCGATCCGTCCAGATTGTGATCCGAGCGTGATTTGTTTNATCCCAAGNGACTCAGCAACCAGCCGGACCCTCGCTTGGAGGAATAGATTTTTGACTTGCGATGGCAATAGTCCAAAACGATCGATCATTTCAATTTCAATCTCTGATAGCGACTCGTCTGATGAGGCTGAGCTGATGCGTTTATAGAGCTCAAGTCTGAGAGGTACATCGTTCAGATAATCATTCGGAATCAATGCAGGAATTTTTAAATCGACCTCGGCATGCGCTGATTCGGTCTGATCAAAGTCAGGTGTCCGACCTTCGCGAATGGCGGTCACAGCCTCATCAAGCATTTCCATGTAAAGCGAAAATCCAATGGTTTGCATATTGCCAGATTGATCTTCCCCTAACAGTTCACCTGCACCTCGAATTTCAAGATCATGAGTGGCCAATTGAAATCCAGCGCCGAGATCGCTTGCAGCCTCGATTGCTTCAAGCCGTTTGACAGCATCGGCGGTCATCGACCGGGGGTCAGGTGTCAGTAGATAAGCATATGCCTGATGGTGGGATCGTCCGACACGACCCCTGAGTTGATGGAGCTGAGCCAGGCCAAATTGGTTTGCTCGCTCAATCAAAATGGTGTTTGCAGATGGAATATCGATTCCGGTTTCGATGATTGTCGAACACACTAGAACATTATATTTTTTGTGGTAGAAGTCGGTCATGACATCTTCAAGTTCTCGCTCTCGCATTTGCCCATGCGCAACGACTATGCGAGCTTCCGGAACGAGCTGTCTGATATCATCAGCAGCCCGTTCGATGCTCTTGACTTCGTTGTGGAGAAAGTACACCTGACCGCCTCTTAAGAGCTCACGTAAGATCGCTTCTTTGACCAGCGCTTGATCTTTTTGTTTGATGAACGTTTTGATCGACAATCGACGAGCGGGTGGTGTCGCAATGACTGATAGATCGCGAATGCCTGCCATCGAGAGGTTCAGAGTGCGAGGGATCGGTGTGGCGGTGAGTGTGAGGACATCAACGTCTGATCGATATTTCTTGAGACGTTCTTTTTGCGCGACGCCAAAGCGATGTTCTTCATCAATGATNAGTAGTCCAAGCTTCGGTAGTTTGAGATCGCTNGATAAGAGTTTATGTGTGCCNACGACGATATCTANGTGGCCTTTATTTGCCTGGTCGATGACTGCTTTGGTTTCTTTCGCAGTTTTAAATCGGCTCAGTACTTCGATGGATACTGGCCAATCCGCAAAGCGATCACGGAATGACTCGAAGTGTTGTTGTGCAAGAAGCGTTGTCGGAACCAACACACACACTTGCTTACCGCTACTAATCGAGGCAAATGCTGCGCGCATGGCGACTTCTGTTTTACCGAACCCGACATCACCACAAACCAATCGATCCATTGGTCGTGGTGCCTTCAGATCACTCAGGACCGCCTCGATCGAGGTTTCTTGATCCGGCGTCAATTCAAATGGAAAACCTTCGGCAAATCGATCATATTGCGGTTCATCGATTTGATGCGCATAGCCCTCTTTGGCTGCACGTCTGGCGTAGATATCGAGAAGTTCAGCGGCTTTATCACGAATCTCTTCAGCAGCTTTTTGCTTGGCTTTACTCCAACGATCGGTCCCAAGTTTGTGCGCTGAGACCGAATCTGGATCGCCACCGGCATATCGGCTCAGTAGGCCAAGATTCGTGACAGGAATGTAAAGTTTTGCACCACCCTGATACTCAACAGTGACAAATTCATTGATGTCATCGCCCAAATCGATCGTTTCGAGTCCTTTGTAATGCCCGACGCCATGATCAATGTGAACGATGGGATCGCCAATTTCGATCTCAGAGAGATCTCGGACAATAAGATCGGTCGCAACTTCATGTTGTTTCCGTCTTCGCCGTTGAGGCACACGGCGGCCGAATAACTGGCTTTCTGGAACGATCGTAAATTGATCGACCATGATTCCTTGATCCAATAAACCGAGCGTGATTACTGCATTTCGGTTGCTCGATTGAAAGTCACTGAATCGTTCAATGGGTTCTGGACGTATCCCATGTTTTGCTAATAGCTCAAGAAGTGCTTCACGGCGGCCTGCTGATTCAGCGACGAAACATACCGTTTGACCACTTTCAATTAACGCCTTGATTCGCGCGGCTGGTTCATCTGCTTTAGCATTAAAAGTGACATCAGGGAGTGAGCGAATGCGCGCGTGCGTCGAGTCAGGTTCGATGATCTCAATCGAGCCAAAGGCCTTTAAATCAGCAAATAATTCTTCGGTTCGAACAAACAATCGTTGGGGTGGAATGATTGGTTTTCTGCGGTCATATCGTAAGCTTTCGTATCGTGTTGTGACATCAGTCCAAAACCGTTCGAGTGCTTGATGCAAGGCTCCAACACGGATCGTATGCGTGTCCGCTGGTAAGTAATCGAACAAGGTTGCCATCTTGTTGAAAAAAAGAGGAGCGTAGTACTCGATGCCCGGTGGCGCGAGTCCGGATGAGACATCCTGATAAATCGAACAGTCTCTGGGGTTTCCCTCAAAGGTTTCGTGCCAATTTTGCCGGAATGTGGCGATTCCTGAATCAGTCAGTGGAATTTCTCGTGCGGGCAGTAGAGTCACTGACTCGACTTTGGTGANTGTGCGCTGGGTGTCTGGATCGAACGCCCTNAAGCTTTCGATTTCAGTATCGAANAGNTCNACGCGNANCGGTTGGTCAGANCCCATCGGAAAGACGTCAAGNATGGCGCCGCGGACCGCAAATTCTCCATGCTCACGGACAGTATCCACGGCATGGTATCCCGAGGCCTCAAGCCGTCTTCGTTCCGTATGCAGATCGAATGAATCACCAGTTTTTAAAATGAATCGCTGGCCATCGAGGTGTTCTCGAGGTGGAAGTCGGTGTGCGAGCGTTTGTATTGGTANNATCAATAACCCTCGATGCAGGTCGCCGAGCTGACTCAACGCTTTTAACCGCTCAGACGTAATGTCCTCGTGAGGCGAGAAACTGTCATAGGGTAGTGTTTCCCAGTCTGGCAAATGTACGATCGGAATATCAGCCAAACCATCGGCCTCTCCTTCGGCATCTAAGTGATGTTCCTGGCCAAGATAAAAATGTAGGGCATTGGCGAGTTGTTGNGCGTCTTGCGATTTTTCAACCAGTATCAGNACTAGTGAATCGGAACGAGATGCGATCTCAGCNATTGCCAGTGGTATCGCACTCAACGGAATGTTCGAGAGTGTCTGCAGTGGACTGCCGGCTCTCGGTATTGCGTCAATCAGTGGTGGTTGAATTGTTAGCATGTGGTGTCGTGGCTTTGTCTGAGAGGAGAGTATAGGTGACAATCAATGGTTTCGCTTGAGGGAACTTTCAATGACGATATTGGTGGCTGACGAAGGACTTTTGGGACTGANCGAGCTTGTTCCCAGTCATTGCGAAATTCGTTGGTACTCAGGGCGCGATATTCCTCAATCCATGTTAAAGGGTGCAGATGCTCTATTGGTCCGCTCGACGGCACGGGTGTCGGCGCACGATNTCCCCGACTCGATTCGTTTCGTTGGAACAGCGACGATAGGCACCGATCACCTTCCGCTTCAGCACTTATTGGACAGAGCGATTCGCGTTGTATCCGCTCCGGGATGTAATGCCTTTGCGGTGACTGATTACGTCCTCTCNCATGTGTTCAGTTGGGNAAAATCGAGAGGGCGGAACACCAGTGATTTAACNCTAGGCATCATTGGTGTTGGTGCAGTGGGTTCACTGCTCGATGAGCGCGCTCGAGCGTTGGGGATTAAGACCTTACTTTCGGACCAACCGCGGGCTGATTCGGGGGACCGACTCGATCATTTGCCGTTGGTTGATGTTGTTCGGCAGGCCGATGTCATATCGCTACATGTGCCACGCGTGACGACAGGTGATNATGTGACAGACCGGCTTCTCGATGAGAACGTCTTGTCACAGATCAAGCGATCTGCGCTATTGGTGAATGCATCACGCGGTCAGGTTTTGCATGAGTATGACTTACTCAAACAAACGCATTTTGATTTAGTGCTGGATGTGTTTCCGAATGAACCCGTTATCAGTGATGCGCTGATCAGTCGTGCATGGCGGATATCGCCACATATAGCGGGTCATTCAGTTGAGGGTAAATATCGAGGAACAAAACTGATACTTAACGAGATGGCGTCGTTGTTCGGGTTTGAGTTAAATCAGCTCGATGAAGACAAATTTTTAGAGACCGTTGGCGGTATTCGGTTGGTCGGTAGTTCCATGATTGATACGATCCTGACGGTCTGTCCGATGGCTGAAACGGATCGTTCGCTTCGCGAGACAGTATTTCGCGCATTCGAACTGGAAAAACCCCACCTGTTTGATTCNGTTCGAAAAACTTATCGCCTACGACGCGAATCGGAGCCGTCGCCCCTCTAGATGCTTGCAGAAAGACATGGCTGTCACCGATTCAGGAAAGGTGTTGAGTGCCTATCCAAGAATCGGTGAAAGCCAGCGTGCATTCTCGTCAACAGCCTCGTTTCTTAATGCTGAGTAACTCGTCAGTTGGTCTTTCCCTATCTGGCCGAGGGTGAAGTATCGTGCATCCGGGTGAGCAAAATAAAAGCCGCTNACTGATGCTGTCGGCCACATCGCTAAGCTGTCTGTGAGTGAGATCCCTGTTGCAGCTTCCACATCAAGAAGTGACCACAATGAGCGCTTTTCACGATGATCAGGGCATGCAGGATATCCTGGAGCTGGCCGAATACCACGATATTTTTCGCGGATGAGGTCTTCATTCGACAACACCTCGTTGGCTGCATATCCCCAGAACTCAGTCCTTACGCGACGATGTAAATGCTCAGCAAAACTTTCAGCGAAGCGATCNGCGAGTGCTTTCAGTAAAATCGCTTGGTAGTCATCGTGCGCATCTTCAAACGCTTTGACGTGGGTATCAATTCCATGACCGGTGGTCACTGCAAACGCGCCGATGTAGTCGAGTTGACCTGATTCTTTCGGTGCAATGAAGTCACTTAAGCAGAGTTGAGGGTTGCCGTCGGGCATTGGCCGTTGTTGCCTCAACCAGTGAGTTCTCAATAATTCACGATCGGAATTATCGGGATCCAAAATAACGACACTGTTGCCCTCGGAGTATGCTGGGAAACAACCAGCAACCGCGTCGGCTCGCAACCATTTTTCATCGATGATTTTTTCGAGCATCGTCTGAGCATCATTGAAGAGTTTCCGCGCTTCAGGTCCTTTTCGGGGATCGTTCAAAATGTCAGGGAATTTGCCACTGAATTCCCACGCATTGAAGAAGGGCATCCAATCAATCGTGTCTAACAGTGCATCCAATGGATAGTCGTTTAGAGTAAGGCGCCCAGTGGCGTTGGGGGTGACAATGCTGGTCGTATCAAAAGACAGTTCAGGCCGACGCGAGTTGGCATCTTCAATCGACAGCAGTTTTTTTGGCGATCTACCGGCATGCGCTTTTCGTTTAGCGTCATGATCGATCGCGATTTCCTGATGGTAGCTCTCACGCTCATCGCTCAACAACTTTGAAGCGACCCCGACTGCGCGTGATGCGTCTTTGACGTAAAGCACGGGTCCAGAGTAAGCAAGATCAATTTTCACTGAGGTGTGTGCAGGAGAGGTGGTTGCTCCGCCTATTAAAAGTGGACAGGTGAAGCCCTGGCGTTCCATTTCTGAGGCAACGGTCACCATTTCATCCAAGGATGGTGTGATTAAGCCAGATAGGCCAATGATGTCAGCGTGATGTTGGTGCGCTTCATCGAGGATCATCTGGGTTGGAACCATGACGCCTAAGTCGATCACTTTGAAGTTATTACATTGTAAAACGACACCCACAATGTTTTTCCCAATATCGTGGACGTCACCTTTGACAGTCGCCATGATGATCACGCCATGCTCTTGGCTGGTATCTCCTGCGGCTTCTTTCTCTTCTTCAATAAAAGGAATGAGATGCGCCACAGCTTTTTTCATGACGCGGGCTGATTTCACAACCTGTGGCAAGAACATCTTTCCTGCACCGAAGAGGTCACCGACGGTGTTCATGCCATCCATCAGTGGTCCTTCAATCACCGATAGTGGGCGTGGCGCATTCAGCCGCGCTTCCTCGGTATCTTCGACCACATAGGTATCGATACCCTTGATAAGCGCATACGCTAAGCGTTCTTCACAGGTGCCGTTACGCCACTCGGCAACTGTCGTGTCATCCTCGTCTTTACCGACATTGTATTTCGGTGCGATATCAACAAGACGTTCTGTCGCGTCATCGCGACGGTTCAAGATCACGTCTTCGACAAGCTCTCGGAGTTCAGCATCAATATCCTCATAAATCGCCAGCTGGCCTGCATTGACGATGCCCATTGAGAGGCCTTCACGAATCGCGTGAAACAAGAACACGGAGTGCATCGCCTCGCGTACCGGGTTATTTCCACGGAACGAGAATGAGACATTCGAGATACCGCCAGAAATGTAACTGTGTGGACAGTATTCGGTGATGTCTTTGCACGCATGGATAAAGTCGAGCGCGTAGTTATTGTGCTCTTCGATACCTGTCGCAACAGCGAAAACATTTGGGTCGAATACGATGTCTTCCGGTGGAAAGCCAATGACTTCGGTTAATAGCTTATACGAGCGTTGGCAGATTTCGAGTTTGCGTTCACGCGTATCTGCTTGGCCGGTTTCATCGAAAGCCATGACAACAACGGCAAACCCATACTGTCGGATTTTTCGCGCCTGCTCCAAGAAATTGGCTTCGCCTTCTTTTAAGGAGATGGAGTTAATAATCCCTCTGCCCTGAACACACTGCATGCCAGCCTCGAGGATGTCCCATTTGGATGAGTCAATCATCACAGGGACTCTCGATATGTCAGGCTCTGATGCAATCAGGTTTAAGAACGTCACCATCGCAGATTTTGAGTCCAACATGCCTTCATCCATATTGATATCGATGACTTGCGCGCCGTTCTCAACTTGCTGTCGGGCGACCGCAAGTGCTTCGTCGAATTCACCATTGAGAATTAATCGTTTGAACATCGCCGAACCGGTGACGTTGGTTCGTTCGCCGACGTTCACAAAGCCAGTCGTATCGTCTGCAATAAATGATTCAAGCCCGGATAGGCGCATCACAGGCTCTTTAACTGGAATCTCACGTGGTTGGNGCCTTGCAACTTTTTCTACGATCAAACGGATGTGTTCCGGAGTGGTCCCGCAACAACCGCCGATAATGTTGACAAGACCAGCATCAGCGTATTCAGCAACGATTTCAGACATCTCGGCCGCGTCCAAATCATATTCCCCGAATTGATTGGGAAGTCCCGCGTTTGGATGCGCGGAAACGAATGTGTCGGCAACGCGAGACAGGTCTGATAAGAATGGGCGGAGTTCTTTGGGGCCAAGTGCACAATTCAAACCAATGGTCAGTGGTTTAGCATGACGGACTGAGAACCAAAACGCTTCTGTTGTTTGACCAGATAAGGTTCGACCTGATGCATCAGTGATCGTGCCTGAGATCATGATGCGAATCTGTAAGCCTTTGTCGCGTGCGACTTCGTCAATCGCGAATAATGCTGCTTTGGCGTTTAAGGTATCGAAAATGGTCTCAACTAAAATGAGGTCAGCACCACCCTCGAGGAGGGCTCGCGTGGCGTCTGTGTAGGTGTCGACCAGTTGATTAAAAGTGATATTGCGCGCACCTGGATCATTGACGTCAGGACTAATAGAGCACGTTCTGTTGGTTGGTCCTAAAACGCCTGCGACTAAGACTGGCCTGTCATAGGAGTCTGCAACTGAACGTGCGAGTTTCGCGGCCTCGCGGTTCAATTCGCTGACTAGATCCTCCATCGCATAATCCGCCATGGATGGTCGGTTTGCGTTGAAGGTATTGGTCTCAACGATGCTTGCTCCTGCATCCACATACGCTCTGTGGATCGCGGCGATGAGTTCGGGCTGGGTCAGCGTTAGAAGATCATTATTTCCCTTCAAATCCTGCGGGAAATCTTTAAATCGTTCGCCACGGTAATCACTCTCGCCAAGGCCTGCGTCTTGAATCATAGTACCCATCCCACCGTCGAGGATGATGATCGAATCTGTCAGTATGGATTCAAGCCACTGGATGC
>PAFS01000049.1 GCA_002705325.1 Gammaproteobacteria bacterium
CGAAGGTCGTGTCCCACTGCACACGTTGCGAGCAGATATCGACTACTCAACATATGAGGCACACACCACATATGGCGTGATCGGTATCAAAGTGTGGATCTTCAAAGGTGAGATCCTTGGTGGAATTGAAGCAGTTCGTGCTAGCCGTGAACAGGCTCGTGCGAAAGCTGCTCGCTAAGGGAAGACGACGATGCTGCAACCGAAACGGATGAAATTCCGCAAGATGCAAAAAGGCCGCAACCGTGGTCTCGCAGAGCGTGGCTCCAANGTGAGCTTTGGTGAATTTGCTTTGAAAGCGACCGGCCGCGGTCGCATGACGGCTCGNCAGATTGAGGCAGCCCGTCGAACCATTACGCGTCGCGTTAAACGTGGCGGTAAGTTATGGATTCGGGTGTTTCCTGATAAGCCAATCACCCAGAAGCCTCTCGAAGTGCGTCAGGGTAAGGGTAAAGGTTCAGTTGAATATTGGGTGTGCCAGATTCAACCAGGCCGTGTTTTGTATGAAATTGAAGGTGTGTCTGAAGAGATTGCGCGTGAGGCATTTACACTCGCGGCCGCAAAACTTCCATTTAAGACCACGTTTGTTAGTCGGACGGTAATGTAATGAAAGCATCAGAGTTACGTGAAAAAAGCGTTGCTGAACTGAAGGACGAGTTGCTTACGCTACGTCGTGAGCAGTTCAACCTGAACATGGCAAAAGCCACAGGTCAGCTTGCACAAACACATCTGCTAGGCCAAGTCCGTCGTGACATCGCGCGCATCAAGACAGTGATCGCGCAGAAGGAGGTAGCGGCATGACCGACACAGCAAAAATGGTTCGTACCCTGAGTGGAAGGGTTGTCTCGAATAAAGGTGACAAAACCGTCAGTGTATTGGTAGAGCGTTTCGAGAAGCATCCACTGTACGGCAAGTACGTGAAGCGCTCCTCGAAGATTGCTGCTCATGATGAGAACAACGATTGTCAGATCGGTGACACAGTCACTATTTCTGAGTGTCGTCCGCTTTCCAAATCGAAAGCGTATCGACTCGTTGAGATCACTGAGCGTGCAGTTCAGGTTTAACGGAGGGGAATCATGATTCAAGCAGAAAGTATGCTTGAGGTAGCCGATAACTCAGGTGCGCGTCGAGTGATGTGTATCAAGGTACTCGGTGGCTCTAAGCGTCGCTATGCCCGGATCGGCGACATCATCAAAGTCACGGTCAAAGAAGCGATTCCTCGCGGTAAAGTGAAGAAAGGCCAGGTCATGAACGCCGTAGTTGTTCGCACCCGGAGTGGTGTACGTCGCCAAGATGGTTCATTGATCAAATTTGACGGTAACGCGGCCGTTCTTCTGAACACGAACTTAGCGCCAATTGGTACGCGTATTTTCGGACCAGTGACGCGCGAATTGCGAAGCGAGAGATTTATGAAAATCATCTCACTTGCACCTGAAGTGTTGTAAGGGGCAAATCGATGGCAGCAAAGATTCGTCGCGATGATGAAGTCGTGGTAATCGCGGGAAAAGATAAGGGTCGCCGCGGCAAAGTATTGCAAGTGCGCCCTGATAACCGCGTATTGGTATCAGGCGTGAACCTGATTAAAAAGCATATGAAGCCAAATCCGATGCTTGGAAAGCAGGGCGGCATTGTTGAGAAAGAGGCTCCGCTTCATATCTCTAACGTTGCACTGTTCAATCCTGAAAATGACAAAGCAGAACGCGTTGGTTTTTGTGTAAACGAGGATGGCACCAAAGTACGGGTGTTTAAATCCACTGGTAAGGAAGTCGGGGCATAAGCCCCTGCGCCTAGGAGCGAGATATAAGCCATGGCGAGACTACAACAAGTCTACAAAGAAAAAGTTGTACCTGAACTCCTCAAAGAGTTTGCGTACAAAAACGTGATGCAAGTGCCACGCATCAAGAAAATCACACTCAACATGGGTGTTGGTGAGGCAGTTGCGGATAAGAAGCAGATCGAAAACGCAGTACGTGACATGACGGCGATCGTTGGTCAGAAGCCTGTGGTGACTAAAGCACGCAAATCAATTGCGGGCTTTAAGATCCGTGACGGTTGGCCGATCGGTTGTAAGGTCACTCTGCGTGGTGAGCACATGTGGGAATTCTTGGATCGTTTGATTGCGATCTCGATTCCACGGATTCGTGACTTCCGCGGCATGAACGGCAAATCGTTTGATGGCCGTGGAAACTACTCCATGGGTGTGCGTGAGCAGATCATGTTCCCTGAAATCGATTATGACAAAGTGGATGCGATCCGTGGTCTCGATATCACGATTACNACATCTGCTGAAACTGACGAGGAAGGTAAGGCGCTTTTGAAGGNGTTTAACTTCCCATTCCGTAACTGAGGAGCGTTAGGTGGCTAAGAAATCAATGAAAGAGCGTGAGCTGAAGCGTCAAAAGACTGTCGCTCGGTTTGCAGCAAAGCGTGCGGAATTAAAAGCGACGATCGCGAATCCAAACGCGACAAATGAAGAAGTGTGGGATGCGCAGCAGAAGCTGCAGAAAATGCCACGTGACGCGTCAGCTGTTCGTCTACAGCGTCGTTGTCGTGTGACTGGTCGTCCGCACGCGGTTTACCGCAAGTTTGGCCTGTCCCGGATCAAGCTGCGCGAAACGATGATGCGCGGTGAAGTTCCTGGTCTCAAGAAGGCCAGCTGGTAAGGAGTGATTTAGAAAATGAGCATGCAAGATACTTTGGCGGATATGTTCACTCGCATCCGCAACGGGCAAATGGCAGGTAAGACTGCTGTTTCTATGCCTTCTTCAAAACAGAAGGTTGCACTCGCCCGGGTACTCGCTGACGAAGGATTTTTGGGTGGCTTCAAAGTCGATGAAGCAGGTGTTACATCAACACTGACCGTTGATCTTCGCTATTACGAAGGACGCCCAGTAATTCGTGAAATTAAACGTTCAAGCCGTCCTGGTTTGCGTCGTTATGAAGGTAAAGAGACTCTTCCTAAAGTACAGGGCGGTCTCGGTGTAGCGATCATATCGACTTCAAAAGGCTTGATGACTGACCGCGAAGCACGCAAAGCCGGTATCGGTGGCGAAGTGCTCTGCACCGTATTCTAAGGAGTTATTGATGTCTCGTATTGCAAAAGCTCCGATCGAATTGCCATCTGATGTTGACGTCAAAATTGCTGGTCAGGACGTAACAGTTAAAGGAAAGAACGGCACATTGTCGATCTCCCTAAACGATGTAGTCTCCGTCAATCAGGCGGAAAACGTTCTGACGTTTGAGTCACGTGAAGGCGCGTCAGATGGTTGGGCGCAGGCTGGTACAGCACGTGCAATTGTTAACAACATGGTGACTGGTGTCGCTTCAGGCTTTGAGAAAAAGTTGACGCTCATCGGTGTTGGTTATCGTGCGCAGGTTCAGGGATCAGCGATCAACTTGACCCTCGGTTTCTCACATCCAGTCGTTTACAACCTGCCACAGGGTGTGACTGCAGAAACGCCAAGTCAAACTGAAATCGTGCTGAAGTCAGCAGATAAGCAGTTGCTTGGTCAGGTTGCTGCAGAGATTCGTGCACATCGTCCACCAGAGCCTTACAAAGGCAAGGGCGTGCGCTACTCAGATGAGTATGTACGTCGTAAAGAAGCGAAGAAGAAGTAAGGAGAGTCGACATGATGGACAAGAAAAAAGCCCGGTTGCGTCGCGCTCGCCGTGCACGCGCCAAAATACGCGAGTTGAACGCGAATCGTTTGTGCGTGCATCGTACGCCACGTCATATCTACGCTCAGATTATTTCTGGCGACGGATCGAATGTGATTTGTACTGCATCAACACTCGATAAGGACCTTCGTGAAAAAAGTAGTGGCAACGTAGAAGCGGCTGCAGAAGTCGGCAAGCGTATTGCTGAACGTGCGAAGGAAAAAGGAATTCAGGCGGTTGCTTTCGACCGTTCCGGTTTCCGTTATCACGGTCGTGTTAAAGCTTTGGCTGATGCGGCTCGTGAAGGTGGACTTGAGTTTTAAGGGGATCCGATGAACGCAAAAGTAGAAACACAGCAGCAGGGTGATCTGCAGGAAAAGCTGGTTCAGGTGAATCGGGTTGCCAAGGTTGTGAAGGGTGGCCGGATTTTTAGCTTCACCGCACTCACGGTTGTAGGCGATGGTAACGGCAAGGTTGGATATGGCCGCGGTAAAGCGCGCGAAGTTCCAGCTGCTATTCAAAAGGCGATGGAATCAGCACGTCGTAATATGGTTTCTGTGAAACTCGACGGCGACACAATCCAATACCCAACCAAAGCGGCACACGGATCTGCGAAGGTCTACATGCAGCCCGCCTCACAGGGTACTGGTGTTATTGCTGGTGGTGCGATGCGCGCGGTTCTTGAAATCGCCGGTGTCCAGAATGTATTGGCGAAGTGTTACGGCTCGACGAACCCTGCAAACGTGGTTCGTGCAACAATCAAAGCGNTNTCAGAGATGCAATCTCCNGAAGACGTTGCNGCTCGTCGTGGCAAATCNGTCGAAGAAATTCTCGGCTAAGGATTAGAGACATGGCGAANAAGAAAATGTTGAAAGTGACGTTGGTGCGTAGCCCAATTCGTCAAAATCCAAAGCACAAGTTGTGTGTCCAGGGTCTTGGTCTGAAGCGTATGCATCAGACTGTCGAAGTTGAAGATACACCGAGCGTCCGTGGGATGATCAATAAGGTCAACTACCTCGTACGCGTAGAGGGAGAAGCATAATGCGTTTGAATGGCTTATCTCCGGCTCCAGGCTCACGCACTGCGAAGAAGCGCGTTGGCCGTGGTATCGGTTCTGGTCTGGGTAAGACTGGTGGTCGTGGTCANAAAGGTTTGAAGTCACGTTCAGGTGGTTCAGTGAAGCCAGGTTTCGAAGGTGGTCAAATGCCCTTGCAGCGTCGTCTGCCGAAGTTTGGTTTTACTTCAAGAAAGAGCCTCACTCGTGACGAGATTCGTTTGGCTGAACTGAANAAGATCCAAGGTGATGAGGTCACTATGGAGACATTGCGTCAGGCACGTCTGATCGNTGAAAACATCAAGGATGTGAAAATCATTTTGGCTGGTGAAATCACTCGTGCGATGACTGTGAAAGGCCTGAAGATCACTAAAGGTGCTCAAGCTGCGGTTGAAGCNGCTGGCGGCAAGGTCGAAGCATAGGCATGGCGACTCCAGGTGCATCGGGAGGCGGACTNACAGAGCTATGGGCTCGTCTTCGCTTNGTTGTGATCGCNGTTGTTGTGTATCGAATTGGTGCACACATCCCGGTCCCAGGTATCAATCCTGATCGACTAGCNGATTTATTTGAGCAGTCTCAAGGCACAATCCTGAGTCTNTTCAATATGTTCTCTGGTGGTGCGTTGGAGCGGATGTCGATTCTCGCACTTGGAATCATGCCTTACATTTCAGCGTCGATTGTGATGCAGCTGCTGACNGCGGTTGTNCCATCACTNGAGGCGTTGAAAAAAGAAGGTGAAGCCGGGCGTCGGNAAATCACGCAGTACACGCGCTATGGGACAGTGTTCCTGGCGACTGTGCAGTCAATTGGTGTTGCGATGGGCCTTGCTGGTCAAGGCATCGCTTTCACGAACGATTTCCATTTCCATTTCGTGGCTGTTGTGACCTTCGTTTCTGGANCAGTCTTTTTGATGTGGCTTGGCGAACAAGTNACGGAAAAAGGGATTGGTAACGGAATTAGTTTGTTGATTTTTGCCGGTATTGTGGCCGGTCTCCCGGGAGCGATTGGCCAATCGGCTGAAGCGGCTCGCCAGGGTGACTTGAACATTCTNGGTCTNNTAGCGATTGCGATTATTGCGGTTGGGGTGGTTGCATTTGTCGTCTTTATGGAGCGNGCGCAACGCCGTATTACAGTGAATTACGCGCGTCGTCAGCAAGGTAATAAAGTGTTTGCGGCTCAGCAGTCGCATTTACCGTTGAAAATTAACATGGCTGGCGTGATCCCACCGATATTCGCATCGAGCCTGCTGTTNTTNNCAGCCTCGATNGGGCAGTGGTTCGGTCAAGGTGAAGGGATGGAATGGTTGCAAGATGTGAGTCTGGCATTGGGTCCCGGGCAACCGCTGTATTATCTGCTGTTCACAGTAGGTATTGTGTTCTTCTGTTATTTCTACACTGCGTTGGTCTTTAATCCACGCGATGTAGCAGACAATTTGAAAAAGTCTGGTGCGTTCATTCCAGGGATCCGTCCGGGTGAGCAGTCAGCCAATTACATTGACAAAGTGATGAGCCGATTGACGTTTTGGGGCGCGGCTTACATCGCAGCAGTGTCGCTACTTCCGCAAAGTTTGGTCGTCAGTTTCAACGCGCCATTCTACTTCGGCGGCACATCACTTTTGATCGTTGTTGTTGTTGTCATGGATTTAATGTCGCAAGTGCAATCGCACCTCATGAGTCGGCAATATGAGTCTTTGATGAAAAAATCGAATTTGAAAGGGTATGGCTCGGGCGGGTTACTCCGTTAGACGGGCATTGGGAGCTTTGAAATGAAAGTACGTGCATCAGTAAAAAAGATCTGTCGGAACTGTCGAGTTATTCGTCGTAACGGCTCAGTACGCGTGATTTGTACGGATCCTCGGCACAAGCAGCGNCAAGGTTAATGTAAGAAAAGGGTTGAGATTTTCTGNTGAAATCAATAGAATTTNGCGCNTTGTAATTTTCGAGAGTCGGTTCGACCGGTTNATGNATTTGGAGAGTTAAGAATGGCACGTATTGCCGGCGTTAACATCCCAGACAACAAGCACACAGTGATTTCACTGCAGTATGTTTTCGGGATTGGTCAAACTCGCGCTCAAGCGATCTGTAAGGCNACAGGGATCGCAGAGTCAGCCAAAGTTTCTTCGTTATCTGAAGAGCAATTGGAAATGCTTCGTACAGAGGTTGGCAAATTTGACGTAGAAGGTGACCTTCGTCGCGAAGTGTCAATGAATATCAAGCGTCTGATGGACCTCGGTTGTTTCCGTGGTATTCGTCATCGCCGCAGTCTGCCAGTTCGTGGACAGCGTACTAAGACAAACGCGCGGACTCGTAAGGGCCCACGTAAGCCGATTCGTAAGTAAGGAATTTCTNATGGCGACACAGCGTAACGCATCGCGTAAGAAGGTCAAAAAGCAGGTTGCTGAAGGCGTTGTTCACATTCACGCNTCGTTCAACAACACCATTATCACGATTACNGATCGTCAGGGTAATGCTCTTTCATGGGCGACGGCTGGCGGATCTGGATTCCGTGGTTCACGTAAATCAACACCATTTGCTGCGCAGGTAGCNAGTGAGCGNGCGGCTACTGCTGCNCAGGAATTCGGTCTGAAATCAGTTGATGTGATGGTGAAAGGNCCTGGACCTGGACGCGAGAGTGCAGTACGNGCTCTAAACGCTGTAGGCCTCAAGGTAACAAATATCACTGACGTCACGCCGATTCCTCATAACGGCTGTCGTCCGCCGAAAAAGCGCCGCGTCTAAGGAGAGTTAGAGGAATGGCACGTTATATCGGACCAACTTGTAAGTTAGCACGTCGCGAAGGAACTGATTTGTTCCTGAAGAGCGGCGTCCGTTCAATGGATTCAAAGTGCAACCTGGAGACTAAACCAGGAATGCATGGTGCAGCACGTGGTCGCTTGTCGGATTACGGTCTGCAGTTACGCGAAAAGCAGAAGGTACGTCGGATNTACGGCGTGCTTGAGAAGCAGTTCCGTAACTATTACAAAGAAGCGTCGCGTCTNCGTGGTTCAACAGGTGAAAACNTGCTGAAGCTTCTNGAATGTCGTTTAGACAATGTTGTTTACCGGATGGGCTTTGGCTCAACACGTGCGGAAGCGCGTCAAATTGTTAGCCATCGGTCAATTATGGTGAATGGCAANGTATTGAATATCCCNTCTTATCAGGTGAGACCGGGTGATGTGNTCAGTGTTCGCGAAAAGGCGAAGGGCCAACTGCGTGTCCGCGCTGCGCTCGAACTCNCTGGTCAGCGTGCAGACGTTCCTTGGGTTGATGTTGACTCNTCCAAGATGGAAGGAACATTCAAGNCGCTNCCAGANCGTCAAGATCTGTCGCAGGACATCAACGAAAACCTAATTGTCGAGTTGTACTCGAAGTAAACCACATTATTAGGAGACGGTATGTCGTCATTGGAACTGCTGACACCGCGTCAGATTCAGGTCCAGGAGGTAGCTCCCGGACGCTCAAAAATTATTCTTGAGCCTCTTGAGCGCGGCTACGGCCACACCTTAGGTAATGCACTCCGCCGCATCTTGCTGTCGTCAATGCCAGGNTGCGCGATTATTGAAGCAAAAATCGACGGTGTTGCCCACGAGTACTCAGAAATCGAAGGCATTAAAGANGATGTCATNGAGATTCTTTTGAATTTGAAAAAAGTTGCNGTCGCGCTGGAAGGCCGCGATGGTGTGGCAACAATACGCCTGAATCACTCNGGTGAAGGTCTTGTTACCGCNGGCGACTTTGAATTGCCACAGAACGTTGAGATCGCAAACCCNGAACAGCATATCGCAACAGTCTCAGGGCGTGGCTCTTTGCAGATTGAGGCGATTGTGGCACGTGGCCTCGGCTATGAGCCGGCAAGCGAGCGTGAAGAAGACGAAGAGACTCTTGCAATCGGCGCATTACGTTTAGATGCAACATACAGTCCAGTAAGTCGTGTCTCGTATGTGGTTGAAAGCGCCCGAGTTGAACAGCGTACTGACCTTGACAAATTGGTGATCGATCTTGAAACCGATGGTACGTTGGATGCCGAAGAGGCGATCCGTCGTGCTGCGACTTTGCTGCAGCANCAACTCTCTGTCTTCGTNGAATTTGAAGGGCCTCANGCGACTCCTGAAGACGAGCAGAAGGATGAAATTGATCCGANCTTATTGCGTCCAGTGGATGATCTCGAGTTGACTGTCCGTTCGGCGAACTGCTTAAAAGCGGAAAACATTTATTACATTGGTGATCTTGTTCAGCGGACTGAAGTTGAGTTGCTGAAAACTCCGAACCTNGGCAAGAAATCATTAACAGANATCAAAGATGTGTTGGCTTCGCGCGGTTTGTCGCTAGGNTCGCGTCTTGANAACTGGCCACCAGCAGGATTTGCGCGCGAAGAAAGCGCCTAAGTTAGACCGACCCGTCGTNAGAAGGTGTCTTTGAGAAGCGAGAATAGACCATGCGTCATTTGAAAAGNGGAAGAAAACTGAATCGTACAAGNAGCCATCGNAAGGCNATGTTCTCGAACATGACAGCTTCGTTGATTGAGCATGAGGTCATCAAGACGACATTGTCAAAAGCGAAGGAACTCCGTCGTGTTGCAGAGCCCTTGATTACATTGGCGAAGAATGACTCAGTAGCAAACCGTCGCCTAGCATTTAGCCGGTTACGTAACGATTCAGCTGTTGGTAAATTGTTCGCGGAGCTCGGTCCACGTTATCAAAAACGGCCTGGCGGATACATGCGCATTTTGAAGTGCGGATTTCGTGCTGGTGATGCGGCCCCAATGGCGATTGTCGAGCTTGTCGACCGTCCTGAGATCGCCGCTGACGCGGAGTGATCCCAGACTTGAGAGCCGGCGTTAGTCGCTGTGCGNCTCAACAATACATAGAAAGAGCACTTAGGCGCTCTTTTTTCGTTCCAGGAGAGGTTTGAGAAATCGTCCCGTATGCGAGCTGGGTGATTGAGCCACTTCCTCAGGGGTCCCTTCAGCAATAATGTGCCCACCTCCAGAGCCACCTTCAGGACCTAAATCGATAATCCAGTCTGCGGTTTTGATGACGTCAAGGTTGTGTTCAATTACGACGACCGTGTTGCCATGATCACGAAGTCGGTGCAGGACAGCGAGTAGTTGCTTGATATCTTCGAAATGAAGTCCTGTTGTCGGTTCATCCANGATATACAGTGTCCGACCGGTATCTCGCTTCGACAGTTCGCGAGCGAGTTTAACGCGCTGTGCTTCGCCACCTGATAATGTGGTCGCNGACTGTCCGAGCTTCAGGTATGACAGTCCAACATCAACTAGCGTTTGTAATTTGCGAGCAAGCGTTGGAATGGCATCAAANAACTCCCGAGCATCTTCAACTGTCATTTCGAGAATGTCGTGAATTGATTTGCCCTTATAGAGAATATCGAGGGTTTCNCGGTTATANCGAAGACCTTTACAGGTATCACATGGAACATAAATATCTGGGAGAAAGTGCATCTCGACTTTAATNAGCCCATCACCCTGGCAAGTTTCACAGCGGCCGCCTTTGACGTTAAAAGAGAAACGGCCNGGGCTGTAACCCCGGGAGCGTGCCTCTTGAGTTTCGGCAAAGATTTCACGAATTGGCGTAAACAGCCCGGTATAAGTCGCCGGGTTGGAGCGTGGTGTTCGTCCAATTGGACTTTGATCGATATCGACGACTTTGTCGAGTTCNTGAATCCCATGGCAATGTTCAAACGGNGCCGATTTCAGCGTATTGGCTTTGTTCAATANCTTTGCGGTGTGTGGGTACAGGGTGCGATTGATTAATGTCGATTTTCCAGAGCCAGAGACTCCCGTGACGCAGGTTAATAGGCCTAACGGAAGATTTAATGTGACACGCTGTAGATTATTTCCGGTGCATCCTTCAATCGTCANATGATGAATTCCTTTCGTATGACGCTTGACTGGTATCACAATTTCCTTACGGCCGGACAGGTACTGCCCCGTCACTGACTGCTGATTCTTGATCACCTCTTGAGGTGTTCCAGCAGCAACGATCTCTCCACCATGGACCCCAGCGCCAGGACCAATATCAACGAGGTAGTCAGCGCTTCTCATTGCGTCTTCATCGTGTTCAACCACAATGACCGTGTTACCCAGATCTCTCAAGTGAAACAGTGTGTTCAGCAGACGCTCATTGTCTCGCTGATGAAGTCCAATCGATGGCTCGTCAAGGATATACATGACTCCAACGAGTCCGGCACCAATTTGACTGGCTAGCCGAATACGTTGTGCTTCTCCACCGGATAGTGTCTCAGCGNTTCGNTCCAGTGATAAATAATCNAGCCCGACATTGACCAAAAAGCCAAGGCGAGCCTGTATCTCTTTCAGAATCTTGTCNGCNATTTCTTGACGTCTTCCCGGAAGGTTCAGGGAATCAAAAAATGTATAGCACTCACCGATGGGTAGTTTGACTAGTTCTGGTAGTCGAGTCTCATCAATAAATACATTACGCGCNGCAATATTGAGGCGAGAGCCTCCGCAATCAGGGCAAGGAGCGTGTGTCATGAGTTTTNCGAGCTCGTCGCGTTGCGATTGGCTGTCTGTTTCTTTGTAACGACGCTCGAGATTACGAATCACACCCTCAAATGGGTGATTCTTAGTCACTTCACGGCCACGGTCCGATACGTAGCTGAAATCAATCGATTCAGAATCGGAGCCGTAAAGGACTTTGTGTTGGTGATATTCAGAAAAATCTTGCCATTCGGTGTCGACGCTGAATCCGTAGTGTCGTGCGATGCACTTGAGCAAGTGATANTAGTACATGCTTCGCCGATCCCATCCTTTGATTGCGCCTGACGACAAGGAGAGTTCAGGNTCGACGATCAATCGATCAGGATCAAAATATTGGTGCACGCCCAAACCGTCGCAGGTCTGACAGGCTCCGAATGGACTATTGAATGAAAAGATTCGTGGTTCTAGTTCAGGTATCGAGTATCCACAGACTGAGCAGGCAAACTTCGACGAAAACATCAAAGGCTCGAAAGCGTCGTCCATTGACTGGATGATTATTTGACCGTCGGACAAGGTCAGACCTGTTTCGATGGATTCGGCTAAACGAAGACGTTGTGACTCGTCCACCTTTAANCGGTCAACCACGGCATCGATCGAGTGTTTTTTCTTTTTATCGAGNGNGGGAGCTTCATCTAAATCGACGACTAGTCCGTCTACCCGAACGCGAATAAATCCTTGAGATTTGAGCNCTTGGAAAATGTGAAGATGCTCTCCTTTACGGTCACTAATCATTGGTGCAAGCACTAAGATTTTNGAACCTTCGGGAAGAGCNAGTACCTGATCAACCATTTGGCTGACTGTTTGTGCCTCAAGACTTAAATCATGATCTGGACAACGAGGTTCACCAGCTCTCGCGTAGAGCAGTCTTAGATAATCGTAGATTTCAGTGATCGTTCCGACTGTCGAGCGGGGATTATGGCTCGTTGATTTCTGTTCAATTGAAATCGCTGGAGAAAGGCCTTCGATATGGTCAACGTCGGGCTTTTCCATCATCGATAAGAACTGTCTTGCATATGCAGACAGCGATTCAACATAGCGTCGTTGGCCTTCAGCATAAAGTGTATCAAAGGCAAGTGAAGACTTACCTGAACCAGACAGACCGGTGATTACAATCAGTTGGTCGCGCGGGAGATCCAGATGAATATTCTTTAAGTTGTGGGTTCGTGCCCCACGAATTTGTATCGAGTCCACAGCGGTCCGTCTTTATTTGTGACAAAAGAGNCAGTGTACCTTTTGATAGGGTTTTAATGTATCGATTCAATGCGAAAAATCGGAACACTCGCACAGATAGGTTCGGTGGTCGCTGACAGATAGGTGTCCATGCTACATTACAATCTAGTAATGCTACTTTTCACATAGGAAGAATTCATGGCGCGTTCGGTCAACAAAGTCACATTNATTGGAAATCTCGGTAACGATCCGGAAATGAAAGCACTGCCGTCAGGCAGCCAGGTTGCGAACTTGAGCATCGCAACGACCGACTCTTGGCGCGATCGTAACAGTGGTGAAATGCAGGAACGTACCGAGTGGCATCGAGTGGTTTGTTTTGACCGCTTGGCTGAGATTTGTGGGCAGTATCTGCGTAAAGGATCACGCATTTATATCGAGGGCAGTCTGCGAACTCGTTCGTGGGAGCAGGATGGTCAAAAGCGGTATGCAACAGAGATTGTTGGTCGTGAGATGATGATGCTAGACGGTCGAGGTGACAGTGACATGGGCACGCAGGCTCCGATGCAGTCGCGCCCTCAAAGTGCTCCAGCTCCTCAGCAACAGGCTGCTCAGCAACCTGTGAGTCAGCCAATGCCTGATCCAAATATCGATGACGAAATCCCATTNTAAGGTCGCGAGCTTCGACGATGAGTCCGATCATCGTTTTCCTCGGGCTCGCGTTTTAGTCGTTGGTGAGGATACCAGTCTTGCCACAGCATTCTTAGAGACAGATGCAAGCGGCGGACAGCAACGAATTAGTCTGCCGACCTCAATGAACTTAGCTGATGACCNAGAGATTTTTGAAGCGATTCGAATGCGTCGACCTGATTTCGTTATGAATTGTATGGTCGAGTCAGGTGTCGATCNNGCGGAAAGTGATCCGANAGAATGCCNANAAATTAACCANGATTTACCCGTTAGCNTAGCAATCGCTTGTCGTGAGTTTGACGCAACGCTGATTCAACTGTCGACCGACTATATTTTCGATGGTCAAAAAGATATTGCCTATTTCGAAGATGATGCCCCCAATCCACTGAATCTTTTCGGTCAAACTCGTCTCGAGGCAGAGCGTGATATTGAGAATTTGTTGGACCAGCACATCATTTTGCGTGTGTCTCATCTCTTTGCTCCCAGCGGTAATAGTTTTGTGACCAATCTTTTGGACCGCGCACGGNTTGAGTCAGAGTTACCAATGATTCAGGATGAGCGGGGTTGCCCGACGTCNATTTATGATATCGGCCGAGTGATTAGTGCTGTGATTGATCAATTGCATGCGGGTGCAGGTGCTTACGGTGTCTATCATGTCGGATGCCAGGGTGATGCATCTTGGATGGAACTCGGCGAATGTATCATTGCACAAGCGCGTCAATTTGAAGACTTGGCTGTTGAGGAAATCGTTGGAATATCGGGACAGTCTATTAATGGCCGTGCAGAGCGGCCTCGCCGATTGGTATTGTCGACACGTAAGCTTCTCTATACCTTCGGCATCAAACCCAGATCATGGAGGCAAGAGTTGGCGGAAACAGTTGAACGCCACTATGCAAGAGAAGGAGCGATATATGCGGCAGTTTGATTCAGGTTCTGTGGTCCGTCAGCGGATGTTGCGGCTGAAAAAGCGAAAAACTGTCTTGCGACGTCAACAGAGCTTACGCGAAAAAATGCTACAAGCTAAGCATGCGCTTGAGGATCAGTCAGTTGATATCCAGGAACCATCTGTTGGAACTGGGTCAGCCACAGGGCAAGATCGGTAAATCGGGTTCGCCATTCACCAGAGAAACGAAAATCGAGATAGCCTAGGGTAACAGCCAAGCCCACTTGATCAATCGTCGGTGTGGCAACGATCTCAGTGAGGTTGTCCGTAAACCACTGAAGGCCACCAAGTACCTTTTCATTTTGACGTGTTAGCCAGTCTGTATTGATTTGTGATTCTGCTCGAAACCGACGCTCGTAAACCATCAAAAGCGCCGCTTCAGTGATTCCATCAGCCAGTGCTGCCCGGCTTAATAAATGAACACGCAGGTGTTTCGGTAAGAGCTCAAAGCGTCCTGATTGTTTGATCAAGTATTCACAGATCACTTTGGAATCAACAATAAGCTGTCCGGAATCGAGTTCGAGCGCCGGTATCTTGTTCAGTGGATTTGGATTCAGCGCTGCGCTTTGAGGATCGTTTCCGTCGATATTCACCACCTCAATCTGATCAAACAGCCCTGTCAGATGGGCTGTGATTTTTACTTTTCGACCAAATGGAGAGGGCGCTGATGAATAGAGCTTCATCAGCTGNGTTTCTGGAANGTCATGCACGCATTCGTTCCGCCAAATCCAAATGAATTCGACAAGATGGTATTGATCGGTTGATCGACGCGCTGAAGAGCAATCGCCATTCCTTCAGCGCCCGGGTCAAGCGTTTCAATATTAGCTGATGCGGCAATAAAATCATGTTGCATCATTAATATTGAATAGATCGCTTCTTGAACTCCGGCTGCCCCAAGTGAGTGACCGGATAGTGATTTGGTCGAGCCAATGATCGGTGCATTTTGACCAAACACAGTTTTGATTGCGTTGAGCTCGACGATATCGCCAGCAGGCGTGGATGTGCCGTGAGCATTGATGTAGTCGATAGGGCCCTCAACGCCTTCAGTCGCGAGTTGCATGCAGCGAACCGCACCTTCGCCTGACGGAGCGACCATGTCTGCGCCATCACTGGTCGCGCCATAGCCCACGATTTCAGCATAAATTTTAGCACCCCGTGCTTTTGCATGTTCATATTCTTCGAGGACCAGTGCGCCACCACCTCCGGCGATTACGAAGCCATCGCGATTTACATCATATGCACGTGATGCTTTGTCAGGGGTTTCGTTATATTTCGAGGAAAGAGCGCCCATCGCGTCGAATAGACATGACAGGGTCCAATGTTCTTCCTCACCACCACCTGCGAAAACAATATCTTGTTTTCCAAGCTGGATTTGCTCCATGGCGTTACCCATGCAATGCAAGCTCGTTGAGCATGCAGATGACATCGAGTAATTAATCCCTTTGATTTGGAATGCTGTCGAGAGATTCGCTGAGACTGTCGAGCCCATCGTTTGCGTGACCCGATAAGGACCAACGCGTTTCACGCCACGCTCTCTTAGGATATTTGCTGCTTCGACTTGGCTCTGTGATGATGCACCACCTGAACCCATCACCAGACCAGTTCTCGGATTGCTCACATCGGATGCTTCGAGACCGGCATCATTGATTGCTTGCTGCAATGATAGATAGGCATATGCAGCGGCATTACCCATAAAGCGTAGCAATTTACGATCGATGTGTTCAGAGAGATCAAGATCGATCGATCCTGAAACCTGACTACGCATGCCCAGCTCGGTGTATGTCGGATTTGATGATATGCCCGAGTGACCTTGCCTTAGGCTTTCAGTGACTGATGCTGCATTGAGGCCCAAGCAAGATGTAATGCCCAGACCGGTGATCACTACTCTACGCATACCGACTCCTTTCTTGTCGTGCGTTTGATTAAAACCCGTCGGTCGACGTAAATAAACCGACCTTCAGGTCAGTGGCATGATAGATCGCGCGACCGTCGATGCGCACGACCCCATCCCCTAATCCCATTACTATTGATCGGGCAATGACACGTTTCAAGTCGATTTCGTATGTCACTTTGGTGGATGTGGGCAAAATTTGTCCGGTAAATTTCACTTCGCCGACACCGAGTGCGCGTCCTTTCCCAGGATGTCCGCTCCATCCTAAGAAAAATCCAACCAGTTGCCACATCGCATCGAGACCGAGACATCCCGGCATCACAGGGTCACCAGGGAAGTGGCAATCGAAAAACCAAAGGCTCGGATCGATATCGAGTTCAGCGAGCATATGCCCTTTGCCGAATTGTCCGCCGTCTTCGGTGATTGTCAGGATGCGATCCATCATGAGCATATTAGGCGCTGGAAGCTTCGCATTGCCCTCACCAAATAATTCACCGTGGGCGCAGGCGAGTAGTTCGTCTCGGTTGTACTGGTTTTGCATTAATCCTCGTAGCCTCGGGGGCAGCATTGACTCAAACCGCGAGTGTACCAGATACAGCGCCTGAGTCTGAATGAAGTGCATATTTTGCATGGACCAGATCGACTTACGCCTTAATGAGCATACGTTTTTCAGGTACTTCTGGTAGGCTTCGGCACGATCTCAATAGCAGAGGATGATGCGATGACAGTGATTCGTCAGGATGATTTGATCGAGAGTGTCGCAGATGCACTTCAGTTTATCTCCTATTACCACCCCGTGGATTTTATTCAGGCGGTGAATCAAGCCTATGAGCGTGAGGAGTCACTGGCCGCTAAAGATGCGCTGGCGCAAATCTTGATTAATTCGAGGATGTCTGCGACTGGCCGGCGCCCGCTTTGCCAGGACACTGGGATCGTGACGGTGTTCGTCAAAATCGGAATGGAGGTGTCTTGGGAAGGCTCCACCATGTCGGTTTCTGACATGATCAATGAGGGTGTGCGTCGGGCATATACTCACCCTGATAATGTTCTACGGGCCTCGATTCTCGAAGATCCAGATGGTGCTCGGAAGAACTCCAAGGATAATACGCCAGCTGTCATTCACTATGACATTGTCGAGGGTGATACCGTCGATGTTCAGGTTGCAGCCAAAGGCGGTGGTTCCGAGAACAAATCGAAGATGGTGATGTTAAATCCGTCGGATTCTATTGTGGATTGGGTAATTAAAACAGTACCGACAATGGGTGCAGGCTGGTGTCCTCCAGGGATGCTCGGTATCGGGGTTGGTGGTACCGCTGAAAAAGCCGCTGTGATGGCTAAAGAATCGTTAATGGATCCAATTAATATTCACGAATTGCAAGATCGAGGTCCACAAACACGGGCTGAAGAGTTAAGACTCGAGATTTTTGATGCAGTCAATAATTTGGGCATTGGCGCTCAGGGACTTGGTGGCTTAACGACAGTGTTAGATGTCAAGGTGAAAGACTACCCGACGCATGCNGCATCAAAACCTGTTGCGATGATTCCNAATTGCGCAGCAACACGTCATGCTCATTTCGTTCTGGATGGATCGGGCCCAGCGCTCCAAAAGGCTCCGTCATTGTCTGATTGGCCGGAAATTACCTGGGATGTCGGCCTAAGTGCCCGCCGAGTGNATTTAGATACGTTGACGCATGACGAGGTCAGATCATGGCAANCGGGTGAAACCCTATTATTGAATGGTGTGATGTTGACCGGTCGTGATGCCGCGCATAAACGAATTGTAGATATGCTGAATCAAGGTGAGGAATTACCTGTCAATCTCAAGGGTAAAGTTATCTACTATGTAGGACCTGTAGATCCTGTTCGAGACGAAGTTGTTGGACCAGCAGGCCCGACAACATCGACGCGAATGGATAAGTTCACGGATCAAGTACTCGAGCAAACCGGCCTGTTTGCCATGGTTGGTAAAGCCGAGCGTGGTCCAATTGCGATCGAAGCAATTAAAAAGCACCAAGCCGCTTATTTGATGGCTGTCGGGGGTGCTGCGTATCTGGTTGCTCAAGCGATCAAGTCGTCACGGATCATCGCATTTGATGACCTGGGGATGGAAGCGATTCATGAGTTTGTTGTTGAGGACATGCCGGTGACAGTTGCAGTAGATTCACAAGGCACTAGCGTGCATCAGACTGGTCCTCAGAAATGGGCGCAAAAAATCTTGGCGAAGAACCTTGGCTGATTGCGTGAGCTCATTTGGCTTTGTCCTTGGCTGTCATTTCAAGACAGAGATTGCCATGGTATACTAGGCTAAATTCAACTCAACCGCGTAGAGAGGTGATGATGGAGCGCGCCCCTCAAGGTTGGAGTCGGGAACTCAAGAATGGAGTGTACGTATTGACTCGAACCTTTCAATTTGATGATTTTACTCAAGCAATGGTGTTTGCCTCGCGTGTTGGCGAGGCGGCGGATGCAGCAGACCACCATCCGGAAATTACGGTGAGTTGGGGCCGGGTTCGCGTTGACTGGTGGTCGCACGATGCAAAAGACGTCACCGCACGCGATATCTTGCTGGCAGAAACGACGACACGGCTATATTTGTAACCAATGAAAATCTCGTTCGATCGAGATTCTGTGAACAGACTGGTCGACGGCTTTGCTGCTGAGTGACTTGCGTGGTCGCGCGAGCCTCCGCAGTCGAAATGTTAGGCGTGCACGTCGATCAGGATGCGTCCGGAGACTTCATTATTGATCAGCCTCTCGGCTGTATCGAGTACCTGCTCTATGCCGATTGTGCGTGTGCTTGCTTCTAACTGATCGGTGGTAACGTTCTCTGACAGTAATTGCCAGGCGCGATCCCTGATTTCAGATGGTGCATGAACAGAATCAACACCTTGCAAGCGGATATTTCTCAAAATAAAAGGGAACACTGTCGTTGAGAACTTGAATCCACCGGCGTTGCCGGTCGCCGCAATCACGCCGTTATACATGATTTGTGGAATGAAAGTCGCAAGCACTTGGCCGCCAACTGTGTCGATCGCCCCGGCAAAACGAGTACTTTCCAGTGGCTTTGGGTCACGAGCGAAGTCTGTCCGATTAAGGATCTCAGCTGCGCCGAGCGCTTTCAATCTCGCGTGCTCTGATTCTCGACCTGTGATTGCGTGGACTTCATATCCGAGTGTCGATAGTACGGTCGTTGCGATGCCACCAACGCCTCCCCCAGCACCAGAGACAGCGATTGGACCATCAGCGGGTTTCAAGCCTGAATCGAGGAGTGCGAGGACACAAAGCATTCCAGTCAGTCCACCTGTACCGAATTGCATCGCTTGACGACTGTCCAGCGCCTTCGGTGTTTTGACCAAGTATGACCCAGGGACTCTGACTTGTTCCGACATGCCCCCGGTGTGTGTCTCACCGACTCCATGACCTGTGAGAATGACATGTTCGCCGTCTCGGAAATTTGGATCGCTTGACTCAAGTACGGTACCGGCTGCGTCAATGCCTGGAATCATCGGAAAGTCGCGGATGATTTTACCCTGTCCTGTCACAGCGAGTGCGTCTTTGTAATTGAGAGAGCTGAATTCATTTGCAATCAAAACATTGCCCGTTGACAGATCGTCTGTGGTCAATCGTTCGATGGCGATGTCTGGAGCGGAAGTGTCGGTTTTGTGGAGGCGCAACGCGCGGAAGTCTGTCATGGGGGATTTCCTTNTTTTNACCCCATAATGGTANTGTGTTTNACGCAAAAAAAAAGAGGAACCGAANTTCCTCTCTTTACTCGAGAAGCNAAGCAANTAGTGCTTAGTTGCTGTCTCGATCGCGCCNTTAACGATGNTAGTCGCTTCNTCACGGCTNTTTACNAGCGTTTCCTGTGACGCTTTAGCCGCGTCGATTAGGCGANCTTGNAGACCTTGGAGGTAAGACTTCTGTGANTCAACAACAGCAGCCATATCTTTTTCAGTTGATAGTGCTTTAGCTTGNTCCATCGCACCTTCAACNAGTTCNTTAACGAGTGCAGTTTGCTGTTCAGCNAATGCTTCAACAGTCGCTTTGTTGACTTCGAATAGGTCAGTCATCGGCTTCATTGCAACTTCGTATGACTTCACGTCAAACGCTTGCTTCATATTNGCCTGCATATCTTCGATCATTTTTGCGTACATAGTCATTNCCCTTTCAAATGGTTTTGTGCGTCGCACAAGATTTGANGNNAANATANCATGTTGCAGTGCANNGTCAACAGTTTTTTGTGCGTTGCATCAATAAAGTTATTCGTCTTTAGTTGAAGGCTTTCGACCGAGTATCGTTTGAGACATTGATTCCCACAGTTTCATGTTGTCTTCAGTCATTTTCTGGAAAACGCCAATCGGCGAGTTTGCACCAATGACAGATCGCACTTGATCTTGCATTGCTTCTTGTTGATTCAAGAAAAATGAAATCGATTGCTCGAGAAAGTGGGCCATGTTGGTTTGCATACCTGATCCGTAGAAACGAATCAGATGTTGGAGCACTTCGTTAGTCAATACATGTTCGCCGGAATCGTTTTCTTGCTCCATGATGATCTGCAATAAAATCGAGCGCGTGAGATCTTCACCTGATTTAGAGTCAACCACACGAAAGCGTTCATGCCCAAGGACTAAATCCCTGACGTTATCAATGGTAACGTAACAGCTCTGAGACGTATCATAGAGACGGCGGTTGGGATATTTTTTCAGTGTGCGCATGGGAATGCCTGCTTTCGTGAATTATTATTACNAACCATACTCACAAATTGATGCGAGCGCAAAAAGTTTGAGAGGCTTTGTTTGCAGGGATTACAGGGCTTAGNCCCNTNACAACGTGAATGGATTCAAGCATGGCTTTCTCGGCTCACTGCCGAGAGCCAGTTACTCAATTTCTTTGAACCGACTGGCATCAATGAACTTGGTCATTTTTTGANTTCGCTATCGGTTGAAGATCCCGACCGTTTCCGTGTTTTCGCAACGGATTTGTTGCCTAAGCTGATTCAAGCGCTCCTCGATACTGAGTCCGATGACTTATCCTGGGCCGAATTATTCGATGAGGTCACAGTATCTTTTCCTGAGGTTGAGGGCTTTGACCGCTCGCAAATCCTTTGGTTGATCCGACAGGTGCAAGCGACTGATGAATTAATTGCCAAATTGAGGGCAACCATCGAATCAGGACAAATCAATCTAGAGCAAGGTCTCGATAATTGGCGTCAAGATATCCTTGCCGGGGCGATACTTCCTGANACGATTCGACCTGACGCGTTTTCTCTCGGGCAAAATCTGGCGGCAACTCCCGGCGATGTGGTGTTTGAGAATCAGTTGTTCCAGTTGATTCAATATCGGCCGCGTACAGGTACCGTGCACGANAACCCCGTGCTATTGATTCCAGCCTTTGTCAATCGTTTCTATATCCTTGATCTGTCGGGTGAGTATTCGATGGTGCGCTGGCTGGTCGATCAGGGCCATACCGTTTTCTTGATCAGTTGGATCAATCCAACCGAAATGCTTGCGCCTTATGAGATGACGCATTACGTCTTAGATGGGGCGCTCGCTGCACTTGAACAGATCGACCGCATGTTACCTCGAGTGAAGACACAGGTGATGGGATATTGCGCAGGTGGGATCATTGCGACAATCCTCGCTGCTTGGTTGGAAGCACGTGGAGAGCATCGCATCGCATCACTGTCTTTGTTGACTACTTTGCTTGATTATCAAGAACCAGGACCGTTGGGACATTTGGTCTCTAAAAACAGCATCGATGCGATTCGTCAGCCACTCACGAATTTGGGTTATTTGCCGGCTGAACTGATGCTGAGAACCTTTGCGAGCTTGCGTCCTCATGATCTGTTGTTCGGTCGGGTATTGAATTCCTATGTCTTGGGTCAGCGTGAAAAGCCATTTCCGCTGTTGCATTGGTTAGGCGATGGAACACGGACGCCCGCATCATTGGTGTTGTGGATTCTAGAGGAGTTGTACCTGAACAATCGTTTGATCGGTGGGACTCCAATAGAGCTCGCCGGTCAGTCAATTGATATCGCATCCATCAACTGCCCCATCTTTCTTTTTGGCGCAGAGAGCGATGATATTAGTCCATGGCAAAGTGTCATGATGGCAGCCAAACAGTTTTCAAATACACCGATCTGTGTGCTTGGTGAGGGTGGCCATAATGCCGGCGTCATTACGCCACCAGCCAATAATCGTCATGACCATTATATTTTAAGTGCAGCGAGCCCATCGAATAAACAAACAGCTGAAAAGCGCAAAGGCAGTTGGTGGGTGTCGTGGAATCAGTTTCTCCTACATCAAGCAGGAGCCGATGTACCGCCACCCCAACCGGGTAGCGGACTGCGACCTGTGATTGAAGTTGCCCCTGGGCGGTATGTTAAACAGCCTTAGTTTGGTCTTTTTGCGACACTTCTATACACTTCGCGCGCATTNACTACTGATCGAGAATCACTGTGAATCAAATTGAACGGGAAGGTGCGGTCCGCCGTACATTTGCAATCATCTCCCACCCCGATGCGGGTAAAACCACGATGACAGAGAAGTTGTTGTTATTCGGAAATGCCATTTCTGTCGCCGGAACGGTCAAGGCGCGCAAAGCGGCGCGCCATGCGACGTCAGATTGGATGCAGATGGAGCAGGAGCGAGGGATCTCGGTGACAACCTCAGTGATGCAGTTTCCCTACAAGGATCGAGTGGTCAATCTGTTGGATACGCCCGGTCACGAGGACTTTTCTGAAGATACCTATCGAACATTGACCGCGGTCGATTCAGCGCTGATGGTACTTGATGGTGCGAAGGGTGTTGAGGACCGCACCATNAAGTTAATGCAAGTATGCCGTCTGCGGACCACGCCGATTGTTTCTTTCGTCAATAAGTTGGACCGTGATATTCGTGATCCGATTGAATTAATGGATGAAGTTGAAGACGTCTTAAAAATTCAAGCGACTCCTGTGACCTGGCCGATTGGAATGGGCCCGCATTTTAAGGGTATCTATCATCTGAGGACTGATACNATTCATGTCTATGTTAAAGGGCAANGTGATCGAATCCCTGACGATGTGAAGATCCACGGACTGAATTCGGACGAGGCGCGTGAATTGCTCGGATCTGAGTGGCAAGACTTCGCAGATCAGGTTGAACTTGTTCGTGAAGCCACTCCCGAATTTGAGACCGAACGATTCCTGGTGGGTGAATTAACCCCAGTATTTTTTGGCACAGCCATGGGGAACTTCGGGGTTCGTGAGATGTTAGATGACTTTGTTGAGCACGCCCCAAAGCCAATTGTTCGCGAGACAGAAACACGGACTGTTGATCCGTCCGAACAAAAATTTTCAGGCTTTGTGTTTAAGATTCAGGCCAATATGGATCCTAAGCATCGAGACCGAATTGCGTTTCTGCGTGTTTGCTCTGGTGCCTACAAGAAAGGAATGAAGATTAAGCACACCCGAATTGGCAAAGATGTGCGTATTACGGATGCGGTGACATTTTTGGCGGGCGATCGTGCTTCTGCCGAAGAGGCTTACCCAGGAGATATCTTGGGTCTCCATAATCATGGCACGATTCAGATTGGTGATACATTTACTGAAGGTGAAGATTTCCAGTTTACCGGAATTCCGCACTTCGCCCCTGAATTATTTCGTCGGGTGCGACTCAAAGACCCTCTGAAGACAAAGCAGCTGCAAAAAGGCCTCACTCAATTATCAGAGGAGGGCGCAACCCAGGTATTTATGCCACATAAAAATAACGATTTGATCATTGGCGCGGTGGGCGTGTTGCAATTTGACGTGGTCGCTTTTCGCTTACTCGATGAATATAAGGCCGAAGCGGTGTATGACCAGATCAGTGTGTATACCGCACGCTGGATCAAGTGTGATGATCCAAAGATACTGAGTGATTTCAAGAAAAAGGCTTATGAGCATTTAGCCGATGATGGCGGCGGATATTTGACTTATCTCGCACCTTCAAGAGCCAATTTGCAATTAATGCAAGAACGTTGGCCGGATGTTCAGTTTTTAGAGACACGAGAGCATTGATTGATGTGGGTTGATATCAATATGCATCTCGAATTGATGTCTACCCCTCCTGATCAAGTGCTCAAAGATGCTCACGCTGCCAATGTCACTTATATAGCGACAGGGACGCATCCAGAGCAGTGGCGTTGGCTCGAAGGCCAAGCTCCACACGTTGCGTTTGGGCTACACCCGCACTACCTGACTGACGAGTCTGATTGGCTTGTGACGCTTGAAGACCTGTTGNATCGAGATGAGCAACGTGCGGTGGGTGAAATTGGTCTTGATTTTCGACATGGGATGCCTGAATCGGACCGCCAAATTCGTGTATTTGAANATCAACTGTCACTCGCTNAATCGCTCGATCGGGCGGTGATTATTCACGCNGTCAAATCTCATCATGAAGTCATCGCTTCATTAAAGAGAGTGCGATGTGAACGATTTGTNATCCACGCATTTACCGGATCCAGACACATTGCTNAGNCATATTTGTCANTGGGTGGATATTTGAGTGCNGGAGGGTTAATCACGAGAGAGCCTCAGCCGCGTGTGGTATCGGTTTTTCAATCAATTCCCAAAGAACGAATATTACTGGAAACGGACGCACCGGATTTACCGATCGCGGGCCAACGCTGCGGATCGCCGGCACATTTACCNCNAATNGGGAGGAATTTAGCTGAAGTTTTGGGGTCTAGCGAGTCGGCTCTTCGGCAACTGAGTACTCAGAACGCNCAACGCTTGTTCGATTACGATTTCTTTCAATCAAACTGAGTACCGACGGAACGATCATNAAAACTAAAACCGTTCCATAAGCAAGTCCGAAGACAATGGTTGTCGCCATCGGTATTAGGAACTGTGCCTGTGGTGATGTTTCGAACAAAATGGGTGTCAGGCCTGCAATGGTCGTGAGCGATGTGACTAAGACCGCCCGAAATCTCAGGCAACTGGCTTTAACGATTGCCTCAATATGATCTTCACCTGCTTGGATCAGGCGGCGATAGGTGTCGACTAATACGATNGAGTCGTTAATCACAATGCCGGAAAGACCAAAGAAGCCGAATANTGATANNACTGTGAGGTCGAGCCCCATCAGCCAATGGCCGCCTATTGCCCCTGTCAAGCCCAGCGGAATNGCGATAAGAACAGCAAACGGCCACGAGTAGCTTGAGAACACCCATGCCAGAATAATATAGATCATGGTGAGCGCCACCAGCACACCCACTTTCATGTCTGCGAAAGTTTCTTCACGGTCCTGGGCTCGACCCTGGATATTTGACTTTAATCCATATTTCGCAGTGACCTCGGGCAACGCGTTTGCCCGCACATCGGTCAAGATTTCAGCAGCATTTGCTGTGAGATTATTGACGTCGGCACTGACGACAATACTCATTTGCCCATCAGTTCGNCGTAATTTATCGAGACCACGTCTCGCTTCGAAGGCTGCGACGACCGGCAATGGCACGATTGCACCGCTTGGCGTCACGATCGGTAGTTGATCGAGTGTGGCGAGGCGATTCCGTTCGATTTCNGATAATGAGAGTAGAACATCGACTTCAATTCCGTCTTCATAAAAGGTCTGAAGTGTTCGTCCTTCAAAAGCGCCACGCAACTGACGTGCAAGTTGCTGAGAGCTGAGATTTAATTGGCGCCCCTGGGGGGTGAGTTGAACAACNAGTTGTTCAGCACCAAACGGGAGNTCATCATCGATATTTGAAACNCCTGGATATCGTCGTAAGGCATTTTGTACCTCAAGAGACGCCGCTTTGAGTGTTTCCGCATTACCACCTGTGAGTTTGATTTCGATCGGCTTCGATGGTGGTCCACCCTGTGCTTGTCGAATTGAGAACTTCTCGATCCCTCCTGGTAATTGAATCTTATCTCGCCAGGCATCAACGATGACGTCATTCGGTGGGCCTTCCAGCTCGCCTGTGAGGATCACTTTGAGCGTTCCATAATGATCACCAGTTCCACCACGAACTCCCGGTGCGGAGAGTTGTCGGTGTTGTTGTACTGTGTAACGGATGACTTGACCGCCCAGCTCTTCGTTCACCGCTTGTGCGGTGTCCTGAAGATGATTGAGAAATTGATTTACTTCGTGAGGAGTCGTTCCGGTCGTGAATTGTGCACCTGCCCACAGTGTGGTCCCGTCAATTGAAGGGAAAAATGTGAATTTGACTCGACCGCCGGAAATCAAGCCAACAGACAAAATAAACATTGTTAGGGCAGTAACCAGTGTGAGCGCCGGTGCTCTTAGAATCACTCCCACAAATGGTTTAAATACGTTGTCGCGGAAATTGATAAATNCGCGATCCAGTGCCTGNCGAATCTTTCCTTCTTCGTGACGGTGCCCTCGATTGAGGCTCTGCTGCAAGTGCCCAGGAAGGATCAAGAAGCACTCGATGAGTGAAGCCACAATCACGCAAATGACGATGATCGGAATATCCTTCAGAATCGAGCCAATCACTCCACCAACAATCAGAAGTGGCGAAAAAGCGGCGATGGTTGTGAGACTCGATGAGACAACCGGTGCAAGCATCCTTTCTGAGCCATTCAACGCAGCGTTGACTGGCGTTTGACCCGATTGGTAGAGCGAGAGGGTATCTTCGGCAACGACAATTGCATCATCCACAATGACACCAAGAGCCATGATCATGCCAAACAGGCTNATCATGTTGATGGTTCCGCCAATCATCCAAAGAATCGCGAGCGTTGCGAGAAATGAAACAGGGATTCCAAGCGTCACCCAAAAGGCGACGCGTTGATTCAGGAAGAGATACAGGATGATGACAACAAACANAAGACCCGTGAGTCCATTCTCAAGTAGTAGATTGATTCGGTCATTGAGATATTGCCAACGCTCGTTCAAGACGATGAGTTGAGTTCCACTGGGGAGTTGTGGCTGCGTTTCAGCGATCCATTGATTCGTGACTTCAGCCATGGTCAAGGTCGAATCATTCTCTGTTCGTTGAGGAATGATTTCGACAGCCGGTTGTCCTCGAAAGGTGAGGTAGGGAGCTTTGGGATCGACTCGATCACGAACTGTCGCGATGTCGCCGAGCCGAGTGCCTATGCGTGTGCCATCGAGTGCAATGAGTGTGTTCGNNATGTCTGTCTGAGTTCGTCCCTGCTCGAGGCTTCTCAGTTGTCGTTCACCATCGTCACGACCAGCGGTGCCAGCAGGTAAATCGCGCGATTGGGTGAGGATGCGATCAGCGAGGGTATCTAGCGTTAGCCCAAGGGATGCAAGCGTTTCAGCCGTCGTTTCGATCTGCATCTCGCGGGTAGGTAAACCCCGAAAGTCAACCTTCCGGATGCCACGAGCCAANAGTTCCTNTTCCGCTTGAAGTGCCAATTTTTGCAGTTCGAATGGTGTCAGTGGTCCGGTAATAAGAAGNTTGGTAATGTCTTCATAACGCGTAAGCGATGAAACCATTGGGTCTTCGGCACCCTCAGGTAGCGCTAGGTTCTGGTCGATTCGTTGGCTGATGTCATCGAGTGCTTGCGGGAGATTGGTTCCCTCAACGAGCTCGATGCGAAAACTTGCTGATCCAAACTGACTGGTCGCGTCGATTGATTCAATGAACGCTAACTCTTCNATCGCATTTTCGATCGGTATGGTCAGTCCTTCTTGTACGTCTTCTGCAGTCGCCCCGGACCAAGCGACTGAGACCGTGATGATGTCGAGTTCGAATGTTGGAAAGAATTGCGTTCGTAAGCGATCAACGCCGATCGCTCCGGCGATGATCATGATGACCATCAGTAGGTTGGCTGCAACACGATGTTTGGCAAACATGTGCACAAANCCAATCACTGAATGACCTCAACTTGTAGGCCTGTTACAGCTGCTGGAAGTCGCGACACAAGGATCTGGTTACCGGCAGCAAGGTCTGTTGCTCGGACGAGTACTTCAGTCTTCTCTGGGCCGGGACGCTGACCAAGACGTTCAACGGTGATNGCCTCCAGNGTGCTGGTCTCGGTGACTCGATAAATTAGATTTCCACCATAAAGTGCATCGGTCGGTAACACGAC
The DNA here is from genome assembly GCA_002705325.1 of Gammaproteobacteria bacterium. Next base: position 27,962 of record PAFS01000049.1, read on the forward strand.
GACATTCGACTCTGCAATCAGTTGAATCGAGACAGAGATGACGGTCCCTGTGGGTGGTAGTGGATCAGTCGATGTGAAAAAGGCATCGATGGATCCTGTATTATCACGCACTGAGCCACTCACTCGTGNCAGTGTTAANGGATGGCCNCTGTCGGTCGACGCGCTGACNGGCGTCGAGTNCTTGAGCNCTTGTGTCAGTGTCTGTCCAACTGTTGCAGGCACTTGAACTCGGACTTCNCGGCCAGAATCTGGGGCAAATACGATTAAGTTCTGAGTGGACTGAACGCGATCACCCGCAACNACGTTCACTTCAATGACTTGCCCGTCAGCTGGTGCTTTTACAGCTGTTGACTCGAAGTCGCGGTTTGCTGCCCGAACCTCGGCTTCAAACCGCTGAATTGCGGTTCTTAACTGAGTTCGTTTGGATGCGACAGTGGCCAGCGCCAATTCNCGNCGATTGATTTGTAGTTTTTGATTCACCACGGCTTGGTTAGCGGTATCGAGATCTTGTTCGCTTGCAAGATTGCGTCGTTTCAGGTCTCGTACGCGTGCGAGTTTACCATCGAGAATATCCAGCGTTTGTTGGTCGAGCGTTAATGCTTCCAGATCTTTTGTTTCGGTCGCATCAAGTTCAATGAGATTTGCTTTGGCGTCAGCNAGGTTGGCTTTCGCTTGCGAAAGTTGGATTTCTGCGTCGACTGAATCGAGTTCAACTAAGACATCGTTCGTCCGAACTCTGTCACCTTCTCTGACGAAAAGTTTGGAGACATCGGTGGCGATGCGAGCCTTCATTGTCTGAGTGTCGGGATTCTCGATCGTACCGAATCCATTGAAAACTGGGGCCACCGTCTCGAGGTNGATGCGCGNAACNGAGACCCGCCAAACGGNAGCNGGCGNCTCTCGTANGGCAGCCACTGGCTTTGATTTGGTCAACGAAAGAAANCCACNAATGCCNCCACNAAAAATGGCGAGGCCAATGACGAATGACTTGATAGGAAANCGTCTCATGGGGAGCCTTTTGTTCGTTTCGTGTAAGATTACACGTGGCTCCCCGGCGAGACCAGAGTATTACTGACCGATTGCGATTCGCGGGGTGTCAGANNCNTNGCTTTCNTTCTGGATCTTGACGTAGATTTCTTCGCGATGAATCTCNACTGACTTTGGTGCGTTAATACCAAGTCTCACGTGATTACCGAACAATCCAAGGATGGTGACCGATACATCGTCACCAATCATCACTTTTTCACCAATTTTGCGGGTTAATACCAACATGGGATCACCTCTCATCTCTATCCGTAGGTTTTTGTCCAAGTATTGTCCTGAACAGTGCTACGATTTTCTGTACGCGTCAACTGTTTTTGGCTCAAATGAGTGAAATTTCGAAAATATTTTTGAAACTCTCTGTTGGTTATGTTGTTTTTTTTCACTTTTGTCCATTTTTAAGTGGTAAAAGCTAGACAACTTGGCAGCAGTTAGACTTCGCCGTGGGGAGGATGTATGCACAAGCTCATCATATTTATTCCGGAAGACGCAAAGGAACGCGTGAAAGATGCCTTGTTTGAAGCAGGTGCGGGTCGGCTGGGCGCCTACAGTCGCTGTTCCTGGGAGTGCCTCGGTGTTGGACAGTTTTTACCGCAACCGACAGCAAATCCGCACATCGGCCAACCAGGGGTTGTTGAGCAAGTNCANGAATGGCGAGTGGAACTACTGGTNCCGGATACCNTACTTGATGCAGTCATTGACGCATTATACGCCAGCCATCCGTACGAGGAGCCCGCTTTTGATCTAATTCGTGTAGCTGAGCCAGTTCCGCGCACTTAAACACGCGCTGAGATGGACGCCGCGTCACGATCGATACAGTGCAGGGAAAACGTGCCAATCGCAAGGTCCTTTTTCAACTGCGTTAACGCATCGCGCACGGTATGGAAGGCCAACTCATCCCATGGAATTTCATCCATGCTGAAGAGTTTTGTTTCCAGACTCTCTGNACCTGAACCATATTGATCATTTGTCAAAAATGCCAAATACAGCATATAAACCTGGCTGATCGNTGGGATCGAGGTGACGACGTATAACTGATCAAGATCAGGTGTTGCGAGGGCTTCCTCCCAAGTTTCTCTGAGTGCNGCCTGAGCAACAGTTTCACCGTTTTCCATGAAGCCTGCAGGTAATGTCCAGAGTCCATAACGTGGCTCAATGGCTCGTCGACAAAGCAGTACTTTATCGCCCTGAAGGACAACACATCCAGCAATGATATTTGGGTTTTGGTAGTGGATGGTGCCGCACTGGTCACAGACATCTCGCGGCCGGTTATCGCCCTCTGGAACGCGTCGGATGGTTGCTGAACTACAATTTGAGCAAAAGTTCATAGGGCTCTCCCGTGTTTGTTCTTATACTAACGAAATGCAAGTGACGAAACAGCGTGTCCGAAGCAACTTATTAGACAAAGAACCAGCACCCCTTGCAATGTGCCGTGGTCATGCCGCCGTAGCCTTTGTCATCTCGGATATAAATAGTCCAAGCTTGACCCTTTGTGCCAAAGCGCCTCATCTAAGAAAACATGCAGGTGAGGTGTCGTTACCAGGGGGTAAAGTTGAGTTATCGGACAACTCAACCATGTCTGCGGCGTTAAGAGAGCTTGAGGAAGAAACCGGCCTGAGACTGACAGCAGAGCACAGTCTGGGTTATTTGAACCCGATTGAAAGTTTGTATCAGCTGTCGGTGACTCCTTGCGTGTTCTGGTCGGATGATCTGTTGATCGGTAAGCCCAGAGAACAGGAGATTGCTCGCGTATTTTCGATGCCGATGGCGGAATTTTTGTCCCAGCCACCGATATTTGAAGTCAGTCAGCATCGTTCGCCAGCGGTATGGATGCCGCGCTGGGCCTATAAAAACGAGGAAATTTGGGGCTTGACGGCACTTATTATCCGCGATTTTTTTCAGACAGTCTTGGCTGATCCGATGATTCTGAATCGACCTTCCATGCCCTAACAGAGCGAACGCGGTTATCTTGAATTGCCAACACTTCCAATCGGTACTCGCGGTATTGGACGCCGAGGCTGTTCTCAGGAATAAATTCCAGTAATTCAACNATGACTCCGCTCACGGTTCGAGGTCCGTCTGTCGGTAGTTCCCATTCAAGGATGCGATTTAAGTCACGGACTGTTGCTGATCCATCGATAATGAATGTTCCATCATCCTGGGGATGCACATCTGGGGATGTTTCTTGTACGTGATCTGTGGTGAATTCGCCCACGATTTCTTCCAAGATATCGTCAAGCGTGACCATCCCCTCGATCTCGCCGTACTCATCGACAACCACGGCCAAACGCTCACGTTCCTTCTGAAAGTTGTAGAGCTGAGTGTGNAGGGCAGCNCTCTGCGGGACAAAATAGGGTTCTNCGCACAATTCGATGATGCGATTTTTGAACTCTGGCTCGTCCTCTAAGAGCTCGGCATTGTCGAGAAGTTTGAGTGCCGTTCGCGCATGCAAAATGCCAACCAATTGCTCAATATCTTCGTTAAATACAGGGAGGCGCGTATGTTGTGTTGATCGGAGTTGGCTGACTAATTCATCGACTTCATCAGTTAAGTCGAGTCCAATGATTTCCCCCCGCGGCACCATGATTTCATCGACTTGGACTTTTTCCAGATCAAGAATTGAGAGCAACATCCCGTGGCGCCGCGCTGGAATTCGATGCCCACTTTGCATCATTAATGTGCGCANCTCCTCTTTCGTCAGTCGATCTCGCTGGGAGTTTTCTGGATTGATCCCAAGAAGCCGCAGTAAGCCGTTTGACAGAAGGTTCGTTGTCCAAACGAGTGGATATGTAATTCGCAATAGCGGAAGCAAGATAAAACTGGCTGGACGAGCAATTCGTTCCGGATGAAGTGCTGCGAATGTTTTCGGTGTGACTTCGGCAAAGATCAAAATTACGAGAGTTAAGACACCGCTTGCGATCGCAACGCCAGCGTCACCAAAAATACGCACAGCGAGCACAGTGGCGATGGCCGACGCCAAAATATTGACGAAGTTATTGCCAATTAAAATCAGTCCGATTAACCGATCGGGNCGTTCGAGNAGCGACANAATTCTGTTTGCTGTCTTTGAACCTTCCTCAGCCTGATGCTGAAGCCGTNCACGATTGATGGCCATCAGGCCGGTTTCCGAGCTNGAGAAGAATCCTGATAGAAAAATCAGCAGAACGAGAACGCCGAATAGGATTTCGTTGGAGATATCACTCAAAGGCGGGGCCCATCACAGAACAAATTCCAGAACCGCTTTGCTACCGAGATAGCNAATACAGAGAAGAGCGGCTGCGGCAATGGCTGTTTTCCGCATCGTGCGAGTCACGCCACCATTTTGAAAATGTTGCCACAACGCGAGGGCCATTCCGCACCAAGCCAGTGCCGATAACGCCGTCTTGTGTGCAAGTTGCTGTGCCCAAAAATCCTCGACGTAGATGATGCCTGTAACGAGCGCGATAGTCAGGACAACCCACGCCGTTTGAACGGTGCGTAAAAAGAGGTACTCCATCGCNTCCAATGGGGGGAGCGCTGAGATGAGGGGCGATAATGGCTTCTCTTTGAGTTTCAAATGTTGCCAAGACAGCAAAATCGCCAGTGTTCCCGCGTAGGCAATGGCGCCGTAGGCAACAATTGATGTCGCTACGTGNANGGCGGTTTCAAANTTTAACGGATTGAGGTGGTTCGAGGTCGGATTCAATACTGATGCAATCAGTGTAAAGAGTCCCGTCAGTGGCGCGACACCAATGAGTAGGGCATTCACGGGGTGTTTGGAGCTGGTACCGAGGACAAGAAGCAACAAAAGCGCACCCAGTAATGTCCCCATAAGCCCAGTAGTGGGTCTCCCGCCGTTGTCACCCAGACCCTGAATGACCAGGACAACGGACAAGACGCACCCAGTAATGCCCAATAAAAGAGCGGCCGCATCGCGCACTTCGCCTTTCTTGAATACGCTAAATTGGCGGATTCCCGATGCAAACAGTACTGATGTCGCAAGTAATCCCGGAACTAATAAAGACATCATCCTACTCTGAGTCGATTTTTCGTTATCATAGTGTGTTCGAACGCCATGCTAAAGAGATCACATGTTTAATTCATTAAGTGAACGTCTTTCGAAGACATTGCAGTCGATGGGCAAAAAGGCCCGTCTCACGGAAGACAATATAGCGAGTACGCTGAAAGAAGTCCGCAAAGCGCTATTGGAAGCGGATGTTGCGTTACCTGTTGTGAAACAATTTATCTCTCAGGTGCGTACCCGTGCTTTAGGTCGCGAGGTGCGCGCAAGTCTGACGCCTGGCCAGCAGTTTCTGAAGGTTGTCCAAAGCGAACTCGAGGCTNTACTTGGCGGTCCATCTGAATCGTTGAACCTTGCTCAACGTCCACCGGCAATTGTTTTACTGGCTGGTCTTCAGGGTGCGGGTAAAACCACAACAGCCGCCAAACTGGCTAAATTTCTGACCAATAGAGACAAGAAAAAAGTGTTATTGGTTAGCGTCGACGTATACCGCCCTGCTGCGATGGAGCAGCTGGCCACACTGGGTGCACAGATTGAAGTTGACGTGTTCCCATCAACACCGGATCAGAATCCCATCGCACTTGCGCAAGCTGCTCTGCAAAAAGCTGAGTCTGCAGCCTACGATGTCCTACTTGTCGATACAGCGGGTCGATTGGGTATCGATGAAGACATGATGAAAGAGATATCAGGCCTTCATCAAACGTTGGATCCAGTCGAAACNTTATTTGTTGTTGATGCAATGACGGGTCAAGACGCGGCCAACACAGCGAAGGCTTTTTCGGATGTTCTGCCATTAACCGGTGTGGTTTTAACTAAGGCCGACGGTGACGCACGTGGTGGTGCTGCGCTGTCTGTGAAAACGATCACAGGTCAGCCGATTAAGTTTATGGGTGTCGGCGAGACTGTCGACGGATTAGAAGCGTTTCATCCGGATCGTCTTGCATCAAGAATTCTTGGGATGGGCGATATCCTCGGCCTGATTGAACAAGCTGAGCAAAAACTCGACAAAGAAAAGGCAGAAAAAGTCGCCAAAAAAGTCTTGAAAGGGAAAGGTTTTAATTTGGAAGACTTCCGAGACCAGTTGCAACAAATGCGCAACATGGGAGGAATGAAAGCCCTTCTGGAGAAGATGCCTGGGATGGGGCAGATGGGCGCACAGATGCAAAATCAAGTGGACGACAAACAATTCGTGCGGATGGAGGCGGTCATTAATTCGATGACACCTATTGAGCGGCGTGATCCTGAGGTGATCAATGGTTCTCGTAAACAGCGAATCGCCGCAGGTTCAGGGACTGATGTACAAGAAGTGAATAAGGTGCTTAAGCAGCATAAACAAATGTCGAAGATGATGAAAAAAGTCGGCAAAAAAGGCGGTATGCAAAAAATGATGCGTGGAATCTCTGGAATGATGCCNCCCGGCGGCATGCCGCGGTTGTAAGTTGCGTACAAAGTCATTATCATTNCGCGCNTTTNAATTTTCGGCTCTTGCGAGAGCAAACACAGGATTGAGAGAACATGGTAACGATTCGTCTTTCGCGCGGCGGTTCTAAGAAGCGTCCTTTCTATCACCTCACGGTGACGGATCACAGAAATGCGCGTGATGGTCGCTTCATTGAGCGTGTCGGTTTCTTTAACCCAATGGCGCAAGGGCAGGCTGAACGGCTGCGCGTTGACCTTGAGCGGGTCGATCATTGGATCGGTTTAGGTGCAAAGACTTCTGATCGCGTGAAGCGCTTACTTAAGGACGCGCGTCAGGNAGCTTAATGGCTGATCGGATGGTNGTAGGGCGGATTCGATCTCCCTATGGCGTNCAGGGCTGGGTTTGGANGGACAGTTTTACCAACGACCCAGTCTCGGTGTTCGAGTGGACACCCTGGGTCTTAAAGCGGGCACTTGATCGTGTCAGTGGGCGGCCTGCGATAGAGCGTATNGAGACAGCTCCCGAAGTGTGGAAGCTGCGCGACAAGGGGTATGTNGCGAGATTGGTCGGTTTTGNNGATCGTACNAGCGTCGAGTCGCTGGTGAACTGTTTGATTGAAGTGGATAAAAACCATCTTCCTCAACTCAGTGATGATGAATTTTATTGGCGTGACCTCGAAGGGTGTCGCGTTAGGACGCTCAACGNTGTGGTATTGGGCGTNGTAAAAACAGTATNGCCGACAGGCGCCAACGATGTNTTGGTGGTCGGCGGGGATGCTGAAAGTATTGATCGGAAGGAACGGTTNATTCCTTTCATCAGCCAAACTGTTTTGGAAGTTAATTTGGCTGAGNGTGCNATCAGGGTTGATTGGGACCCAGAGTTTTAATGAAGTGGGGCGTGATCACCCTATTTCCGACCATGGTGGCCGGCGCGTTGGCACATGGTGTNATCGGNAGAGCGATGCAGCGTGGNTTGGTGAATATCATCACTTTCAATCCAAGGGCACACGCCACTGATCTACACCAAANCGTGGATGACAGGCCCTATGGTGGTGGCCCTGGCATGCTGATGAAAGTCGAGACGCTGAGAGCCTCGATTGCTGAAGCCAAGCAGACACTACCCGAAGCGCCTGTCATTTATTTGAGCCCTCAGGGCGAACCGCTGACACAAGCAGTGGTTCAGGANTTGGCTGAACGACCAGAAGTGATCTTGGTGTGTGGCCGGTATGAGGGAATCGATGAACGAGTGATTGAGCTCGACGTTGATTACGAAATTTCTCTTGGGGACTTTGTTCTCTCGGGAGGGGAACCAGCAGCCATCGCTGTATTAGATGCAGTGGGCCGATTGGTTCCTGGGGTACTTGGTCATGCGAGTAGTGCTGTCGAGGACTCATTCAGCGATGGGTTACTGGATTGTCCGCACTACACGCGGCCCGAGGAAATAGCGGGCTTGAANGTGCCGGATGTTCTTTTAAGCGGACATCATGGCGACATCGCAAGATGGCGTCGAAAGCAGGCCTTGGGACGGACGTGGTTGCGTCGGTCTGAGATATTGGAGAAGCAGGANCTGTCTGATGANGANCAGTTACTGCTGGATGAATTTATTAGGGAGTCAAAGCCGTGAGCATGAATCCGATCATCGAAGCGCTCAATAATGAGCAAATGAAGACAGACTTACCTGCGTTCGCGCCCGGTGACACGGTCGTGATTCAGGTCAAGGTGAAAGAAGGAACGCGTGAGCGTCTTCAAGCCTACGAAGGCGTTGTCATTGCGAAATCGAATCGTGGTTTGCATTCGAGCTGTATTGTGCGAAAAATCTCGCACGGTGTCGGCGTTGAGCGTACTTTCCAACTGCACTCGCCTCTCATCGATTCAATCCAAGTGAAGCGTCGTGGGGATGTTCGCAAAGCCAAGCTTTATCATCTCCGTGAATTGTCTGGTAAGGCAGCACGTATCAAGGAAAAGCTGGATACAAAATAATCCGGTTGAGAATTCGAGGGCAGAGCTGGATAGCTCAGTCCTTGCGCAACCGCTTTGAGCTTTGACTGTATTCGAAAAACCGGCCTAGTCGCCGTTTTTTTTGTTGAAGTGATTGACGTTCATTTGGTTTGGCAGGCCTTTATCTGCAAAATCAAATAGGCGTTTCAGAGCATGCTACTCTAGGAACATGGCAATTCGTTCAGATCTTGATGCTTACTTGGACGCGCTTTATCTTGAGCGGGGTTTATCTGAACCGACATTACGCGCTTACCGAGTCGATCTTGAAGGCGCGGATAGTTACGCACGATCGCTGAACAAAACCATCGATGAGTTGTCGGATGCCCAGATCAATGACTTTATCGGATCACTCTTTGCCGAGGGTCTAAAAGTGACGTCAATTCAGCGCAAACTGTCCGCATTGCACGGATTTTATAAATATCAAATCAGGCATGGGCGTCGCGACGATGATCCAATGGCGCGAATACACAGACCATCTAAGGGTCGGCCTTTACCAAAGACTCTTTCGGAAAGCGATGTGTCGAAGCTACTCAAAGCACCAAACACAGACACATTGATTGGATTGAGAGATCGAACGATGTTAGAGGTTCTCTATGCATCTGGCCTGCGTGTCAGCGAACTCTGTGGTCTTGAACGATCAAGTATTAGTTTGGAGCAAGGTGTCATCCGCGTTCTCGGAAAGGGTAGCAAAGAACGATTAGTTCCTTTGGGTGATGCCGCGAGAGATTGGTTGCAACGATATTTTCTCGAGGCGCGCCCAGAATTTCCTGATCCGAGAGGCCCCGCGGTCTTTCCGGGGCGATCCGGGTCACCCATGACGCGCCAGACCTTTTGGCATCGATTGAGGCACATCGGTGAAGTTGCGGGAATTTCAACTGAGTTGAGTCCGCACACATTACGCCACGCCTTCGCCACCCATTTAGTTAATCATGGTGCCGATCTTCGCGTTATTCAGTTGTTGTTGGGCCATGAGGATCTATCAACAACACAGATTTACACTCATGTTGCACTGGAGCGACTGAAGCAGTTGCATTCCGTACATCATCCGCGGGCTTGAGTTACAATTTCGGATTCATTGAATGAGGGCAAACTATGCGTTGGATTCTATCAATTGTCGCACTGATTTCTGTGGCTGCGACCGCCGATCAAGCAGCGATTGAAAAAGCCATTACAGGCATCAATCCGATGATTCAAATCGAATCGGTTAAGCCAGTCGANGATNCGCCATTCTTCGAGGTGACATTAAAAACTGGTGAGCGAATTTACNCCGANTCAAAAGGATCACATTTTGTTGCAGGTGATTTGTATCAAGTCGGTAGTGGTNGTGTAAAAAATNTNACAGACATTGGTCGTCGNGCTGATCGTCNGGAACTGCTGGCTCAACTNGACGAGTCGACGCTCGTGACATTTTCCGCAAAAGGCGAAGTCAAACATCGTCTTCTTGTTTTTACCGACATTGATTGTGGTTACTGCCGNCGCATGCACAGTGAAATCGAACANTTGCAAGAGAATGGTGTCGAAGTGCGATACGCAGCCTTCCCACGTGCGGGAGTTGGCTCCGATTCGTATAACAAGTATGTGTCCGTTTATTGCGCAAAAGATCAAAATGNGACGATGACGCTGGCAAAGGCTGGTGAAACGCCGGAAGTGGCAACGTGTGACAATCCAGTNGCCGATCAATATCAATTGGGACAAAAGCTGGGAATCACTGGCACTCCCACGCTCATTTTTCAAAGTGGGGACATGCAGCCAGGCTATGTACCATGGAATGAGCTCTTAAAGCGTATGAATCGACAGGGTTCTTGAGCTACAATCTCGTGCTTTGAACGGACTGAGTACGAATAAGTGGACACACAATTTCCGCGCATTGAGCGCCTGCCTCCCTATGTTTTCAACGTCATTGGTGAAATGCGTCAGAAAGCAAGGGCAGCAGGTGAAGATGTCATTGATTTTTCGATGGGAAATCCGGATCAGCCGACCCCGGATCATATCGTCAAAAAGTTAGTCGAAACNGCGAATCGTGAAGACACGCATCGATATTCTCAATCCAAGGGAATCCCGCGCCTNCGTCGCGCAATGGCGAACTGGTATCGGACGCGTTATGACGTGGACCTCGATGCTGAGACTGAGGTCATCACGACCATCGGATCGAAAGAGGGTCTTGCGCATCTTGCCATGGCAACCTTGGGCCCCGGTGACGCGGTGCTCGTGCCAAATCCAGCCTACCCGATCCACCCTTATGGATTTGTGATNGCAGGTGCTGATATCCGCCACGTCCCACTGCTGCCAGGCCAAGATTTCTTTGCAGAGTTAGTTAAAGCGATCGAGACCTCTTGGCCTNGACCGAAAATGTTGGTTTTGAATTTTCCNGCGAATCCGACCGCAATGTGTGTCGAAATTGATTTCTTCGAAAAAGTGGTCGAGATCGCTCGCGANCATAATATTTGGGTCGTTCAGGATCTGGCNTATGCTGACATCGTATTCGACGGCTATATCGCTCCGTCGATTTTGCAGGTTGATGGTGCCAAAGAGATTGCTGTGGAATTCTTCTCGCTTTCGAAAAGTTACAACATGCCTGGATGGCGAGTCGGTTTTGCCGCCGGGAATAANGAGTTAATTGGTGCTTTGGCTCGAATCAAGTCATACCTCGATTATGGAACATTCACGCCGATTCAGGTGGCTGCTATCGCTGCGCTTGAGGGTGATCAAACGTGCGTACATGAAATCCGCGATATGTATCAGGCGCGTCGNGATGTGCTTTGCGAAGGCTTGAATGCACTCGGATGGCCGGTCNAAAAGCCGAAAGCAACCATGTTCGTGTGGGCAAAAATTCCGGAACAGTACCTTGAGATGGGATCACTGGAGTTTGCCAAGAAATTAATTCGTGATGCCAATGTCGCGGTGAGTCCTGGGATTGGTTTTGGCCAATACGGTGACGACCATGTGCGCTTTGCCTTAATTGAAAATGAACATCGAACACGTCAGGCACTTCGTAATATCAAACGCCTATTCCGCGTTGAATCGACAATGACAGAAACTTTCTAAGGATAGATTTTGAAACCTATTTCTGTTGGCCTTGTNGGCCTTGGCACCGTAGCACAGGGTACCCTGAATGTACTCGCCAATAATTGTGATGAACTGGCGCGTCGGATNGGTCGCGAAATTCAAATCACGCATGTTGGTGCAAGGAGAGACCGCGACGGCGCGAATTTGTCAGGGATCAAAGTCTCACGTGATTTAATGGATGTTGCCCGAGATCCTGACGTTGAAGTGTTTGTCGAGCTAATTGGNGGGTGTGATTACGCCCGTGAGTTGATTGAGGTAGCAATCGAATCAGGCAAGCATGTTGTGACAGCGAACAAGGCGTTGATAGCAGAGTNTGGGAATGCATTGTTTGAGAAGGCACAGGCCAAGGGTGTGACAATTGCGTTTGAAGCATCTGTTGCCGGTGGAATCCCTGTCATTAAGGCATTACGTGAAGGTTTAGCGGCGAACCANATACATTGGCTTGCTGGAATAATCAACGGCACCGGCAACTTTATCCTGACTGAGATGCGCGACAAAGGGCGTGATTTTTCGGACGTTTTGGCTGAGGCGCAAGAACTTGGCTACGCCGAAGCAGATCCGACGTTCGATGTTGAGGGTATTGATGCCGCGCATAAGCTGAGTATTCTCGCGTCGATCGCATTTGGGATTCCGCTCAATTTTGATGCTGTGTATACGCAAGGAATCTCTACCATCGATTTAATGGATCTTGATTATGCTGAAGAGCTTGGTTATCGCATCAAGCACTTGGGTATCGCACGCCGCACAGAACGGGGTGTTGAAATGCGAGTTCACCCGACATTGATTCCTGAGTCACAGTTACTTGCGAATGTGAATGGGGTGATGAATGCAGTGCAGATTCATGGTGATGCGGTGGGATCAACATTGCATTATGGACCAGGGGCAGGCTCGCTACCGACTGCCAGTGCTGTGGTCGCAGATTTGGTCGATGTGGCGCGAGTTTTGACAGCAGATCCGACCAATCGTGTTCCGCATTTAGCATTCCAGCCGAGTCATCTCGATGATCTGCCGATCTTGGCAATTGAAGAGACGATCTGTCCGTTCTATGTGAGGCTCTCAGTTCGTGATGAGATCGGAGTCCTTGCGCACATCACGCGAACGCTCGCTGATCANAATGTGTCNTTGGAAAGCGTTATNCAGAAAGATGGGGTCGAGGGTGAGCCNGTCGCNTTGATTCTTTTAACTCACGCTGTCCGTGANAAAGATGTNTTNGCAGCNTTGCGTNTGATTGAACAACAAGCGTNCGTTGATGGAAGNCCTGTTGTTCTCCGCTGTGAGGCTTTAGGGGGTACTGCGTGAANTTCGTTTCGACTCGNGGCCAAGCTCCTGTNTTAGGTTTTGATGACGTTGTACTGACTGGCCTTGCTTCTGATGGTGGACTCTATGTACCTNAATCGCTGCCAACAATTTCTGAAGCAACCNTGAGACATTGGCANTCACTTCCNTATGACGAGCTTGCGATNGAAGNGATGTGGCCATTCGTTGAAGGATCCATGCCNCGAGAGACTTTTGAGTCGATGGTGAAAGATGCCTACGGTTCGTTTCGGCACTCAGCGATNGCGCCAACAAAACAACTCAGCCATGACACCTGGCTCCTCGAATTATTCCATGGACCAACGCTAGCCTTTAAAGATTTTGCACTCCAATTGCTAGGGCGATTACTCGATTATTTCCTGGCTGAGCGTGGCGAGCGTGGCGTAGTGATGGGCGCAACATCTGGTGATACCGGATCTGCCGCCATTGAAGGTGCTCGACATTCGGAGCACCTTGATGTGGTTATCCTGCATCCATACCAACGCGTGAGTGAAGTCCAGCGGCGACAGATGACAACNGTGTTGTCAGATAACGTACACAATGTGGCTGTCCGAGNGAACTTCGATGATTGCCAGGCGATCGTCAAAGCATCGTTCATGGATCAAGCGTTCGTGAGTCCAAATCGTCTATTGGCGGTTAACTCAATNAACCTTGCAAGAATCATGGCGCAGACGGTGTATTACATTTACTCCGGACTGCGATTAGGTGCTCTTGATCATGAGATCGCATACAGCGTTCCATCGGCGAACTTTGGTGACGTATTTGGCGGATATCTCGCGAAACAAATGGGATTCCCAATTACACACTTCANTGTCGCTACTAACGCAAACGATGCCTTAGTGAGAGGGTTAAGCGGCGATTTNTCNAGAAAGTCGTTGGAAAAGACATTGTCTCCCTCGATGGATATTGTTGTGAGTTCAAATTTCGAACGNTTATTGTTCGATCTTCATGGACGTGATGGTTTGAAAATGGCACAGGTGATGGACTCATTCCAGACTGGTGCGGTGCAGTTGGACGACTCNGTCGTNGATNAGGCCAAAGCACTGTTTTCAGCGCATGCTGTCGATGATGNNCAAACTTGCGCCACCATCTCTCGAATCTTTGAAGAGACNGGTGAATTAATTGATCCNCATACAGCCACNGGCGTTGATGCCCTGCGAGTCACNCCCACCGGAATGANNAAGGTTGTCTTGGCGACAGCGCATCCAGCAAAATTTGCTGAAGCGGTGGAAAAAGCAGGTTTTGATGAGGTACCACTCCCTTCTGANATGACAGATTTACTCCTGCGTGAAGAGCGCTATACAGTTCTCGAGAACGACCTGAATGANGTTCAATNATTNGTTCGTTCTGTGATGGGGTAGTGCGCGAGTCGCGATCGATTGACGCCTCGGTTTTTGCCGAGGCACGTTCTTGTGGCCTTGACCCTGTGATTGCTCGGATTGTTGCTGGACGGATCACGAGTGACACTCCGTTAGAGGCGATTCTCGCCCCTCAACTTCAACATATTGCTCCGCCGTCATTACTGACCGATATCCATCGCGCTGCAGACCGATTGCAACAGGCCATCGGTCACAAAGAGCGAATCGGTGTGTTAACGGATTACGATGCAGATGGTTTAACAAGTCATGCTGTGATCACCGAATCACTGCTCCGCTTTGGTGTATCGAGACAAAAGCTCACGCATTGGATTGGGCATCGGCTCGAGGATGGATATGGAATATCAGAAGCCTTAGTGGATCGTTTATTGGACAGTACACTATTACCACAGGTTCTGATCTCGGCGGATTGCGGATCATCTGATGAGGCACAGATCGCACGACTTCAAGCGTCAGGGATCGACGTGATTGTGACCGATCATCATCAAGTCTCTGATCATGGCCCACCTGCCAGCGCCTATGCTGTTGTCAATCCAAATCGCGCGGATTGTCACTACCCTGACAAGGCAATTGCCGGATGCATGGTGTCATGGCTGGTGATGAGCCATGTTCGCCAAGGACTCATTGATCAGCAAGCGATTGCTGCGGATACGCCAAAGCTGGGTGATCTCGTCGACTATGTGGCTCTTGGTACTGTGGCTGATTGTGTTTCACTCGGTTCGAGCGAAACCAATCGAGCGATTGTGAAAGCCGGCCTGTCATTAATTCGAAAGCAACAACGTCCATGTTGGCAGGTCGCAGCATCACAATTGACTCGGTCATCTCGAGATATAAATGCAGATCTCCTCGCGTTTCAGTTGGCGCCTCGATTGAATGCCCGTGGCCGGATTGGTCATTCACTTCGAGGTTATGAATATCTGGTTGCAGAATCGCTCGCCGAAGCGACCAATGCATTCCTTGATTTGGATGCGGATAATCAAACCCGTCGTATGATTGAGAAACAGATGATTGAACAAGCCAAGCCACTGGCTCATCGGCAACATTCACATGGTGGATTCGTGTTGTGCGTCGTTCTGGAAACTGGGCATGCTGGTGTTCAAGGGATTGTTGCGAGCCGATTGGTGGAGGCAGAAGGTCGACCGTCGATCGTGTTGACCCCCGGCAATGAGCTGGCAATGTTGACGGGTTCAATGCGCTCAATACCCGGTGTCGATGCCAAAGCATTACTCGATCTGGTGAACGCAAAGTTACCAGGTGCTTTGTTGCGATATGGTGGGCATACCGGAGCTTGTGGTCTGACTGTCAGTAAGGATGCGCTCCCTGATTTCAGTCGCGAATTACAAGAAGCTTATCGAACGACCTATTCGCATATTGGGCCAAAACCTCGGTTTATGATCGATGGAGAGTTACTCCCTGAGCAACTCAGCGTTACGTGGGTCGAACAAATGGAGGCGCTCGGTCCATTCGGACGAGGCTTTGATCAACCTGCCTTTGTCGGAGTTTTTCAAGTTATCGCGGTGCGCCCCGTCGGGCAAGAGAAAACGCACCTCGGCTTATCGTTGCTGACTGAAGGTCGCCAAGTTCGGGCGATTTGGTTTTCAGCTCTCGAACCGCATCAACCAGCACCTTGCAAATCCGGTGATTGGATTGAGTGTGTTTATAGCCTTTCAATCAACACATTCCGTGGTCAGGAAGTCTCATTAATGATTCGTCATGGTGAGCTGAAACAAGAAGGAACAATGCATGTCTGAAGAGACTAGTGGGCAGTCAAAAACACTGGTCCGTGGTTTATCGATCTTGAACGCTTGTTCAAGTTCACGTTCGGGGCTGACTCTGGTTGAAATAGCAGATGCGACAGATCTTGCCCCTTCAACAGTCCATCGGCTGTTGGCAACACTTGAGGCACAGGCATTTTTATCAGTCGATCACGAAACTGGTCGCTGGCGAATTGGTGTTTCTGGTTTTCGGATGGGTAATGCCTTTGTACGATCGCGTGATTATGTTGCGCAACTCAGGCCACTGACGATCGAACTCTCGGATCGAACTGGCGAGACTGTCAACCTCGCGATTCTTTCGGGTAGCAAAGCGCTTTTTGTGTCTCAAATTGAGAGTGCGAATATGATGCGTATGGTTGCACCGCTTGGAAGCTTGTCACCACTTCACGCGTCAGGCGCCGGTAAAGCATTGTTGGCTGCACTCGGCCAAGAGGAGCGTGCTGAGCTCCTGGATCAATTGAATTTT